>JBOGSE010000342.1:0-16170 GCA_050694895.1 bacterium
GTTGCCGGCGATGGTGCTCCCCGGCATCCATGGCCAGCTTACCGTGGGCAACTTCCATTCGGCCGACGGCATGGACAGCACGGCCACCAGAGGCCTGACGCTGATCCGCGATTTCGGCAACGGCGTCTTGCTGTTCCGGACGTCGGCAGAATGATGCTCGCGCTCACGCTGTGGCTGTGCGTGGGGTGCGCCACGATCGCCTTTCTCGTAGCGTCGGCTACCAGTCGCCAGGGCGGCTGGGACGCGGGGTTGTGACGGGCCTTCCCGCCTGGTCGCATCCGGATTATCCCCTGCTGGTTCCAGGGAGCGTCGCTCGCATCTGGACCTATATGGGCCAAGCGACCGCGCTCGCACCCGCGTCCGTGGCAATGGGACGCTGCGACAGCTCGCTGCAGATGCCAGCCGGCGTTCTCGAATGAACGCGGTGGCAGCGTCGGCTCCAAGTACCCGCACCCGCTGGGTAGACCGCTGGACGTGGGCGCTCCTGATTCTCGGGAGCATCGCGCTGCTTGGCTTGTCGGCCTATCGGGCGGCGACCTTGCCGTTCAACCATGATGAAGGCCTGAGCTTTGCCATCTTCGCGTGGGAGCCGGGCTGGCGTGCTACGGCGAACCATCATCCGCTGAACACCGCCTTGATGCACTGGTGCTCCATTCTGTTCGGCAATTCGGAGCTATCGTTGCGGCTCCCTAACGTACTGGCGCATGTGATGTACCTCCTCTGCGCGTTGGCGTTGGTTACTCGCATGCAGAATCCCGGCCTGCGGATAGCCGGATTCGTGCTCTGTAATCTCAACCTGTTCTTAGTCGAGTTTTTTATCGTGGCCCGTGGCTATGGGCTGGCGTTGGGGTTCGAAATGTTGAGCCTCTACCTGCTCGTGCGTGCCTACGGGGAGCGGCAGCGCCATCTTCGAAGAGATTTGTATCTCTCCGTAGCCGCTGGATCTTTGGCGGTGCTCTCGAACTTCTCGTTTGTGAATTACTACCTGCCGCTGTTGCTGGTCAGTGGGTGGTTACTGCTTACCGATGGATCGCTCCGGCGGGTCAGCCGGAGTCAAATCCCGGCCACCCTCGTTCTGCTTTCGGGCAGCGGCGTCTTTCTCTCCTACATCCTCTCTAAGCTGTTCAAGCTCCAACGGACCGGAATGTTGTACTTGGGCGGGCACGACAGCTTTGTCAATGACACGGTCCATAGCCTGGTGAGATGTTCGCTCTATTCGACTATGTATTCACCGGCTATTGCGAAAACGATTTCGACGATCCTCATCGGGGGGCTCTCTCTTCTCCTACTGGTCGGCCTCCGCCAGCTCTTCTTGCCCAAAGATGCAATCGTCGGACTCCTTGCCCTGATGTTGGCGTCGGCCGCGGCCCTACCCGTGTTGGAGCATCATCTCTTCGACGCTCTCTTTCCGGTTCACCGCGCGGCCCTGTACTACGTGCCGCTTTACGCGCTGGTACTAGTCTACGCGCTCGACCTGCTGCGAGGCATGCGGAGCCATTGGTGGAGAAGTATTGTGGGTCCAATAGTCGCCACTGCGACCGCGGTCACGGTGGGCTGGTACTTTGGTCGTGGCCTCAGTGCGCGCAGTGTTTGTGCGTGGTGGGAGGACGCTCACAATCGGGAAGTTCTGGAACTCATCAAACGAGATCGAGCACAGACCTTGCCCATGCGCAGCGTGAAGCTCCGCGCGAGCTGGCTCATGGAGCCGTCGCTGAATTTCTACCGTGTGACCCGCAAATACACGTGGCTGATGCGCGTGACCCGGAAGCCGCCACCCAGATCCGAGACTGATTACATCTACACCTATGACAGCGCACTCAGCGAGCTGCCGGGGCACCGAGACACCAGGCTCGCCTCCTACCCGGATATCGGTACCGTCCTGCTCCGCGTGAATCACGCCGACGGACCGTAAGGGCGGTCGTCACCAAGAGGCGGCAGCTTACCGGCGCATGACCTCGGCGTCCGCCGGGTCGGCGGGGGCTGCCTGGCCCAGCGGATAGCGCAGCGAGACCAGGAAGCCGAGCACGATATTCTCGATGTTGACCACCAGGAACAGCGCCGAGAGGGCCAGCGCCGCGTCGGGTCCGTAGGCGTAGGTCGCCAGCACCGCGATGAGCACCGCATCGCGGACGCCGACGCCCGCGAAGCTGATCGGCAGGGACTGAAGAATCGAGATCAGCGCCATCGAGGAGACTAGCGCCGCGATGGGGATGGCGATATCCAACGCGCGGAACAGCAGCCACAGCCGCAGCATTGTCGATGCCGCCGAGCACAGCGTCGCAAGCAGCAGGCTGCCCACGAGCCCCTGGCGCAGGTCGAGCGCGGCGAACTGGCCACGCCAGCGCTCCAGCGCGGCGCGGATCCGGCGCGGTGCCAGCGGGAGCGTGTGGATCATCAGCCAATCACGCGGGCGGCGGGCCATGAGCGCTGGAATCATCAGCGCGATCGCCGCCGCGAAGCCGATCGTCACGACCTGGATCGGAGCCTGGAGCCGCGGCGGAAACAGATGGAGAAACGCGATCAGGCCCGGCAGGCTCAACAACGCCATGACCAGAAAGTCGAACGAGCGATCGAGTACAACGCTGAAGAGCGCCGGGGCCAGCGGCTGCCCGCGCTCGCGCAAGTACCATGCTTTGATGAGGTCGCCAGACTGACCGGGCGTGGCCCCGCCCAGGAACAGACCGATCATGTACAGAATCATCGAGTAGCCGAGCGGCGGCGCCTGCATATTCAGGTTGCGCACCAGGAGGTTCCAGCGCCATGCCTTCACGGCGACGAAGATCGGATAGAGCGCCAGCGAGAGCAGGAACGGCGCCCAGCGCAGGTTGCGCAGGTTGATGATGATCTTGGTGATGTCGGTCGTCAGCAGAAAGTAGGCGAGGATCGCCGGCCCGATCAGCCGCGGCAGCCAGCGCGTGTACTTGGTCATGGCGCGAGAAGTCGTCAGTTGTCAGCTGTCAGTCGGCGGGCACTGACGACTGATACTCAATTCTCCGGTCCCTTAAATCGTAGGCTGGCGATCTGCTCCGCGATCAGGCCGAACAAGAAGAGCACGATCCCGCCCAGGAAGAACATCACGGTCGAGGGCGGCAGGTGCAGCCAGGCCCCCCCGTCCGCGACCGACCAGCCGTAGGCCACTAGCGCCAGCGCTTCGAGCAGCACGAAGATCGGGAAGAAGATCCGCAGGGGACTGAAGAGGGTGGCGATCCGCAGGATGATCAGCATGAACTTGACGCCGTTGCGCAGCAGTTGCTGCGTGCTCTCGCCGGCCGCGCGCTTGTACACGGTCACCGGCTCGAAGCGAACGTGGTAGCCGGCCTTGGCGAAGGCCAGCGCGCTGGTTGTCGGCCACGAGAATCGGTTCGGCAGCAGGTGTAGAAATTCGCCGATCACGTCGCGGCGCATGGCGCGGAAGCCGGAAGTGAGGTCGCGCATCTCCAGGCCAACCAAGTAGGAGCCGAGCCGGTTGAGCGTGCTGTTGCCCAGCCAACGCAGCGCATTCTGCTGCCCCGTGCGGTCCCGCTCGCCGATCACCATGTCGTAGGGTCCGATGTGCGCCAGCAGCCGCGGGATATCGGCCGGGTCGTGCTGGCCGTCGCCGTCGAGGATCAGGACAACGTCATTTGTCGCAGCGCGAATGCCGGTCTTGACCCCCGCTCCATTGCCGATGTTATAGGGGCGGCGGATGACCCGCGCGCCGGCGGCCGCGGCCTGCTCGGCGGTGTCGTCCTTCGAGGCGTCGTCCACTACGAGCACCTCGGCGTGGGGGCACTGCTGGCGAGCTGCGGCGACCACTCGGCCAATCGTGCATCCCTCGTTGTAGGCCGGAATGACGATGCTGACGCTGAACGGCCAGCGTGGGGCGGGCCCAGCCGGCCCGGCCGCGGTCAGATCCCGCAACTCGGGCGGCACCGGCGTCGCTATTGGCACAACCTCAGTCGCCATGAATCATCCTCTGAACGTGACGACACAGCTCGTCGCGAAAGCCCGCGCCTCCGGCCTGCTGCTGTTTCACCGCGGCCGGACCTGCGCCCAAGTCCTTATGGGCACTAAACTGTGTCCACTTCCCTCGCCGCGGAACCCTAAGCCACCTCGTCCAGCTCCCGGCGCGTAGCGTCTTGGCGGAACTCGAGCGTGCGGCACTGGCGCTCGTATTGATTCGTGCCGGCAGGTTGCGGCGGTGCAACGCATCTTCGCGCGCAGAGATTGGCAAGAACCGGGCCCATAGGTGCGTGGGGTGTCCGGCCGTTCGTCACTCAGGTGCCCCCGCCCTCCCGGGCTGCCCAGCGGCCGCGTCCTCGTCCAAGAACGAACACAGCCGACGAGAAGGCGGCGATCGGTGCCTGCATCGAGAAGATCCAGCGCACCTTCGCGGCCGCGGCATCGCGCGGGAGATCGTCGGGTGCGACAACGGCTCGACGGACGCCTCGGCTACGGCAACGCTACCTCGCGGGTTTGCCGCCGCTCGCGGCAAGTATCCCATCTGCGGGACGCCGACGACACCTACGATTTTTTGCTGATTCAGCAGTTCCTGGACACCCTCACGCGTGAGGGTTACGACTGGTCACCGGCAGCCGGTATCTCAAGGGCGGCGACAAGCACGTCACCGGCTTGCACCGGTTCATCGGCAATCCGGCGCTCACCGCAACTCTCAATTTCCTGTTCCGGACCCGCTGCAGCGATGTCTATTGCGGCTTCCGCGGATTCAGCCGGGCGGCGTACGACCGCATCCGGCCAGTAGGTCCTGGCATGGAGTTCGACTCAAGCTGGCGATCAACGCCGGACTCGCCGGGCTGAAGATCAGCAAGATTCCAATCGAGTGGGACCCCGGAAGGGCGCGTCTTTGCTGGGCTCGAGCCTGGGTAGCGAAGCGGCCTCTGTAGGGCAGGCCGAGCGCTACGGCCCTGCTGCGGACCCGCTGACAGGCGGCGACCTCTCAGGGAAGAAGGTGTCTCCGTCCGAAGGTCCGAAGTACAACACTTGGACCCTGGGGGACGAATGGAAAACCTCGCGCCCAAGCAGCCGGGTGTGAGCCAGCAGCCACGGTTCTGCCCGGACGGTCCCGCCGACATCGTGGATCTTGACCAATGCTACCCGGCTGCGGGCGCCCAGGAGGAGCTGGAGATCGGCGGGCACCCGGCGACCCTGGAGCGCGGCGACCCAGGAGGCGAGCGGGATGTCGCGTCTCAGATAGCGAGCCACTCCGATGACCCCGGGGGGAGTGGACTGAACCAGCACCACGTCATCGGGGCGCGCCCGGGACTCCAAACGCGCACCGACCTCCCGGTACGCCTCCGAGGGTCGGGGAGCGCGCGAAAGGATGGCCGGGCTGCCGGGGAGCCAGGCGAGCAGGAGCGCGCTCAGGAAGGCGAAGCGGATCTTCGGGGGTAGGTGGCTCATTCCGAGCGCGACCAGCAGCATCGCCGCGGGGAGACCGGCAAGAGCGTAGCGGGGAAAGTCCGTGGTCTTGGTGTGGAGGACGAGATCGAACACGAGAGGGCCCACGCACGCAGCGGCGACCCAGCCCCAAAGCAGGAGGCGGCGGCGGGAAAACATCCGGCGCATCAATCCCTGCCGCGCGATCCAGATCGCCAGCGCCAGACAGAGCCCGGCGACAAAGCGGTCAGCCCAATTCCAGCCCGGCAATCCTAAAGCCTTGCCGCCGGAAAGCAGGCTCGCGGCGAGGGCAAATGGCCGGCTCAGGGCCTGAGGCCAGGCCAGGTCGCCGGTAAGCCAGCCGCCGGTGACGCGCCAACGCATCACGCTCGCGGGCACATCGAGGTACCACGGCAGCACTGCGAGCACCGTAGCGCCGGCGAGCACGGCGGGGCGCCAACGCCGATCGGGGCGCCTACGGACGCAGAGCCAGGCTAGACAGGCGACCCACACGAAAGCAAAGAAGTAGTGGCTAAGCAGTCCTGCTGCTCCAAACAGCACCCACAGGACGGCGAGCCATGGAGCGCTTCTCCGGCGCGCGACTCCGAGAGTCAGCCAACCCAGGCCCAAGGCGAGGAACCAGACCAGCGAATACATCCGGCCTTCGGCCGAGTAGTAGATGGCGATCGGCGAGAGGGAGAACAACAGGCAGGCAGACCACGCCACCCTGCGCCGGCCGAACTCCCGTCCCAGAAGCCAAAGGAGGGGTAGCGCGAGGACCGCCCACCAGACGGAGAAGAGGCGCAACGCGGCATCGCCGGTGCCGAAGGTGCGGGTCCACCAGTTCAGTAGGAGGTAGTACAGCGGTGGGCTGGTGTCTGACAGCAGGACCGCACGCACCACCCGCCCGACACCAACCGGGGCCTCCTCATGCTGGACGTAGCGGCGAAAGACCGAGGGCGACTGCGCCTGCCGGGGCTCGACGAAGTCGCCGAGCGAAGGGTTCGCTTCGGAGGCCGGGTGCTCGAGACTGTGCCCAGTCGCCATAGCCAAGGAGAAGATCTCGTCGACCCACAGCCCGGGCCGGAGGGCCGCCGCGATCCGGATCCCTGTTCCCGCCAGCACGAGGGACAGGACGACCAACAGTGGCCACGGCGGTCGGGTCATCAGCGCTGGTACCTGGAGATAGTGAGGGGACGACCGGCCGAACATAAAGGGGCGCGAGACGTGTTAACAAGCGCTGAGCCGAAGCTGCGGGGCACTGGATGAGACACTCCTCGGTGGTAATCCTGGGTGGTGGGCTCTCGGGCGTCGCAGCCGCGTACACGCTGGCGCGCGCCGGCTACGAGGAGGTCACGGTTCTGGAAAGCGGCAGCAGTCCGGGCGGTCTGGCGGGCAGCTTCGAGCGAGACGGGCATTTCTATCCGCTAGGCTACCACCACATCCTGCACCGGGATCGCACCCTGCTCTTCTTTCTCGACCTGATCGGGGCGCTCCCCAGCGTCCGTTGACGCCGAATCAAGCTGCTCTTCCACCTCAACGGCCACTTCTTCGACCTTAGCAGCCCGGTCGAGTTCTTGCGCTTCCCGATGAGCTGTGCCGACAAGGGACGCTTTATCAGGCTGATGCCGGCGGACAGCCACGGCGAGCGACGCGCGGGAGAGGTGCTCAGGCGGCCCACGCGCGCTCCCGCTAGCGCCCAGAAGCGGCCAAGATCCGCTCGAAGAACCGGTCCTGGTACTGCACCCATGCGGCCAGCCGCTCACGCCCCCTGGCGACCATCTCACGTGATTCGGAGGCGATATTGCGTCGCTCCTCCGGGTCTTGCTGCAGGTCGTACAGTTGGGGCGGATTTCTGCTCGCATCGTCCAGAATGAGCTTCCGCTCGCCCTCCCGGAGCCCAAACAGACCGGAGTACGGTCCGAACATGTAGGCGCGGCCACTGTGGGCCGGGTCGAACAGGCTACGACCCTGCCATGACCAGGGCATCGGAAGATCCAGGAGGTCCATGACCGTCGGTGCGACATCGATCATGCCGCCGACGAGCGAGTCCGTCTCGCCCTGAAAGAGGCGGCGGTTGATAAACAGCAGAGGAATATGCACTTCCTCTTCGAAGAGGTCGCGGTGCAGGTAGTGGCCGTGCTGTCCGAATGCTTCGCCGTGATCACCGAGCACCACCACCAGCGTCGAGTCGAGCAGTTGCCGTTGGGCAAGAAGACGGACCAGATCGCCGACGGCACGGTCGCCGTCCTTCAGCGCCTCGAGATACCGCCGAAACCTCGTGGCCATGGAGTCGGCGGTGTGCGGCACCCGCGCTCGCGTCGTGACGCTGTAGGGCCAGTGCGTCTGCGCGGTCCAGACGACCGCAAGGAAAGGACCCGGAGGCGATCCATCCAGCCATGACTCGAAGGTCCTGACCGCGCAATGATCCTTCCCCTCGGCGTTCCTCTCCTGCTCGTCGCAGGGAAAGTCCTCGTAGTCGGTCACCACGTCGAACCGGTTGGCGAGGAACTCGTCCGCCCGCTGGAACCGGTTGTCCTCCGCATTGAAGAAACCGGTGCGGTACCCCCGGCGCTTCAGCTCGGTGCTGAGTGACGGAAGCTCGATCGCCGGATACACCCGGGTGACCGGGCGGAACGTATGCCAAGGGTAAATCGAGAGCAGAAGGGCGAGAAGCGAGTTTGTCGTGGATGGACCGTGCGCATAGATGTTCGCAAAGAGCCGCCCCCTCCGATGGAGGGTGTCCAGCTCCGGCGTAACCCCGTAGGTGGCGCCGTACGCGCCGACGTACCGGACGGCGCTGGACTCCAGGACGACGATGAGCACGTTGCGCACTCCATCGCTGCGCGCGTAGCCCTCGCGATGGCCGCCGCCGGGCGCGGTCGACCGCTCCGCAACCGTCAGGAAATCACCCGGGCCGACGGCGGTGGCGGTGCGGGCGAGCACGGGTCTCTCGTCGGCGTGCAGGGCCGATTCCACCAAGGCAACCACCGGATTCCGAATCCAGGCCAGGTCTCGCCCGGGGCGGGCGATCCACCATTGACCAAGCGACAGGGCGATGCCGATGGGGACGGCGAACGCGAGCAGCGCGACCCGAGCGAAGCGATGGTGGGCGATGCGGTCGAGCAACCGCACCACCAGGAACTCGGTGGCAAACATGACCGCGCAGATCGCCAACGCCTGGGCGGGCCATTTCCACGAGAGGATCGTGGACAGCGCGTTGTAGGTGTCGAGGCTGCGGAAGAAATGAGAGTAGTACAGCCACTGATAACTGAGCGGACGCCCCAGCTCAGCAAGGGCGCGGATGTTGACGAGAGCGAGCAGGACCGAGATCAGCGCCACGCCGCGGAAGACGCCGAGGAGGAGGCTCTGCACGGGCCGGCTGCGGCGCGCGAGGAGCATCGCGAGGGCGAACACCGCCGTCACGCCGATTACGTAGGCGGCGTCGAAGTAGAACGTCGCGATCGGTCCGGCGGCGAGCCGCATCGGCTCCTGAAGGCGCAGCGAGCGGTAGCGCATGTACCAGCGTATCGCCAGCAACACCGCGCCCAGCGAGGTGCCAGAGCCGGCCAGCCGTATCAGGCTTCGCGCCACCCCCGCACCCGTTGACCTCATGGCAAGCCGGCGCGTTGCTGGGATCGCCTTTCCTCCAGCATAGAGACCACCGCAAAGAACACCAACCGCGCGCTCGGCCAGAGCTGCAGGAGCACCCGCTCGAGCGAGCTGTTGTGCAGCCGCTGCAGCTCATGCGCCATGCTGACGAACACCAAACCGGGACACCGCGACCGGGCTCCCCCCGGTTCCGGGCGGGCCACGGCCGCAATCGCCACCGAGGTGGCGGTAACAGCACTACCCCGGAACCGAAGTGGAGCTACGAAAGGAAACTCAGGACCAAGGCCCTGCTGCTCACACGTAGGCAGCTGGCTGCATTCGGAAGTCGCGGATGGCCCATACTGAAAAAATATACAGCATGGGCCGCTGCGATCGCTCGCCGACCGCACCGCTCGGCGCACCTCAGCAGCCAAGGTCGATGGGTTAGAGCCGCAACGTCCCATCGGCACCCTCTACCCCCTGCAGCTGGCCACCCGCCGCCTGTCCTCTCGGCCTGCCGCCCATCGTGTGACATGCGCGGGGCGCCGGAACGCCATCCTGGTCCTACGCCACCACTGCATGCGTCCTCATGCCAACATCTGTAGGCGCGGCAGGTTAGGCCCAAGGTAATCCAGTTCTTTGTGAACGTCGTTGATCGCTACTAGCCTTGCGCGACTAGTTTCCTACACCGTTGGTCGGAGGTTCGAATCCTGTCGGGGGCATCCGCCGGTTCCAAGCTGTTGACGCTCATCAGCATGATGTTCAGGATGACGATTCCACCCGCGACGATCGCGATGCCGACGACCGCCGGAATCGCGGTGAAATCGCGTCCGCCGTGGGCATCTTGACCGATACGACCGTCGTCTTGCTGCGACCGTACATCGTCTCGAAGGTCGAAATCGAGATCAGCACGAAACGGTTGAAGGACTGGCCGAGTACGCGGCCCTTTTTCTCGAGCACTCCCTTGACCGCGAACTCATGATCGCCGACCCGTACCGGCCTGCCGATCGCCTGCGCCGGGTCGTCGAACAGGCGGTCCGCCATCTCGTACCCGAGCATCACGCCACCTGGCGCCGCTCCCGGCCGTCCGACTCCGCGAGCGGGACGCCGGAATGGAAGCGATAGTCCTGGACCGCCTGATACTCCGGTGTCACCCCGAAGACGATCGTCCCTTCCACCCGGCGCCCGCGGTACCTCACGTCGCTCACCGGCGCGGGCCAGCCATCCTGGCTGTTTCTAGTGGCTTGGCCCGGCAGGTCGGCCGGGCGCTGGCAGCCCCCTCGGCAGGACACTATGGCAACAACGGTGGAAGCGACCTCGGTAAAGCGCAGCGCGGGCCCGGCCGCGGCCACTCCCTGGGTATAAGGACCGCATCCGGCAATTCGCCGTTGCCGTCGCTGCGGTGGCGGTCATCGCGCCTGGCGTTTGGCTGGTCATCAGCAGCGGCCGCCGCAAGGAGGCGTTCGCGCAGCGGATGCTCTGCCAGGCCATCGCCACGGCCGACCGCGGCAACCACGGGCAGGCTTCGGCCGAGCTCCAGCGGGTGATCCAGACCTACCGGGGAACCGAGGCTGTCGGCGAGGTGGTGCTCGCGCTCAACTGGGTCCGGCTGAACAACGACCAGGGCGCCATCGCCACCCAGGATCTGCGGGCGTTCATCGCGACGAACCCCCCGCCGCGGCTCTCGGCCTCGCCTCGCAGCTCCATGGGCAGCGTACCGAGAAAATCCAGGGCTACGCCGAGCTGGTGAGAGGCGACGCACTCATCGTCGACGGCCAGCGCGTTGTCGCGGACGCAAGCACCCGCTTCACCGGCCGCGAGTTGCGAAGCCTGGCCGCAATCCCGGTCGGCTACGAGGTGAAGATGCATGGTCGGCGCCGAAGGGACGGCGTGCTGCTCGCCAGCAGGGTGGAGGCGCGGCCCAACGGGGAGGAGCGGTACGAGGCCGAGGCGAAGTCCGGCAGTGACGAGGTGGAGCAGGCTTGGGTATCACGGGGCACGCCTCCGCAATGGCCAACGGCGCGATCTGGGTGTTCACCGGTCTCATGGACGCCATGAGCGACGACGAGATGGCGGTGGTCCTGGGTCATGAGCTGGCCCACACTCCGGCCAGGCCCGAGAGACCCTCCCGGTGAGCCGGACGAGCCTCATCCAGTATGCGGCGGTCATCATCAGTCTGCTGGGCCTGGTGATGTGTCTCGCCAGCGCCGCCGGGGCGGGGACGGCGCCCGGTGCATGCACTGATCGCCACCGTTTCTGGGCATCGTCCTCAACGCGCTGGTACTCGCCACTCTCGCGAGAGTACACCCGCGGTATCAGAGCCGCGTGATCTGGCTCATGCCCCCGATCGCCGCGGCCGCGGCTGTTGACCTGCGCCGGTGCCGGAGACCGTGCTGTACGCCCCATCGACCCAGAAGGCGACCCGCTCGTCACGCCACGCCAGCTTCAGCGCGTCATACGGTGGCTCCGGTCGCCAGTCGGCGCCATGCTCTTCGACGAGGAGCGCACAGATGCGCGGATGCTCCTCGAGGATCCGGGTCTCGTTGTCGACGTTCACGTAGATCAGCTTGAGCCGGAGGCCGTGGGCGCGGGCGAGGGGAACGAGGGGATAGACCCCGGTCTTTTCGCCGCCAGCGACCCCCAGTGTATCACATCCGGTCCGTACCAGATCGGCGACGACTCTCCGATAGGGCGCTTCGATGCCGGCGTCTTCGACGAAGTACTGGTGGGCGCGCGGCGTCGCGAGGATGCTGGGGGTCTGGGTCAGTGCGCGAATCCGTAGCAGCGGACGCGACTCGTTGGCGACGAGCCACGGCAGCGCCGCGACCCACAGCGCGAGGCCGAGGAACGCCTTGCGATTGCCGGTGAGCATCGGCCCCAGCGCGACCGCGACCAGCGGACCCGCCAGCAAGAACAGAGGGGTGTGGAGCCGGGAATGCCACTGCTGCCACCGGAAGACCCAGCAGAAGAGCACGCCGCCGAGCAGGACCGCGAGTGCGTATCGGCGGTGGACCGCTGGGCTCGGACGCAGACAGAGAACCAGAAGGGCGACGCCGAGGAGCATGAAGTGGAACGGATTGCCCGTGCGGCTCTCCTTCGTGCGCAGGATCCGGACGCCGAACTCGTTTTCGTGCCAGGTCGTCCGGGGGTCGCTGGGGTCGAGCCCGACGAGCCGGTGCAAACGCTCGACGCCGTCGGCAAGCGCGGCGTTCCACGTCTCATTGGGAGTTGCCAGGTGCAGCGTCGCGTTCCGGACGAGGTTCGACGTCAGCGGGCCCAGGCCGTAGGACGTGTTGGCGAGCGCGGTACGCTGCTCGGTGGGGCCCAACGGGTGATCGAACAACCCCACGTTGCGCGCGAACATCGGAGCATTCAGGAGGACGACCACCACGCCGAATGCGGCAGCCTGGACGGCACCACGGCGCCACCCGATGGCGCGGCCTCGGCTGATGAGCCACCAGAGCGCGAATGGAGCGCAGACGACGTAGGCGGTCCCCTTGGTGGCCATCGCCAGGCCGAGAGCGGAGGCCGGGAGCAGCGCGTGGCCAGGTTCCGCGCGGGGCTCCGCGGCCAGGACCGTCCAGGCGAACACGCCGCACCAGAAGGCCGTGACCAAATCCGCCTGGGTCGAGCTCGCCTGCACGACGGCCATGGGCAGCGTCGCCGTGAGCACTACCGCCAGACCGCGCTCGCCACCGCTGCCCCCGAGCTGCCGAGCGATGTCGGCCGCGAGGACCATGCATCCTGCGAAGGCGAGCCACTGAACCAGCGGTGCGAGGCGATCCGAGCCTCCGGCCAGCACCTGGAAATGGAGAATAGCGTAGTCGGCCCACGGCGGCATGAAGATCTGCCGAACGATGCTCGTCGCGTAAGGCTCGACGCTCGCCCGCTGGATCCATTGGGCTACCCGGGCGAGGTGATAAGTCATCGAATCCGTCGAGTTGGGCGGGGCGACGAGCGCGATAACCAGCGTCGCCGCGAGCGTCACCGCGACCGGGATCGAGACCCACCGTGGCACCGCCTCCGGTTCGAGGACGGGTGCGGTCGGACGTGCCGGTCGCCGCAGCATCGCGGCGAGCAGGGCGATCATGAGCACCCACCCGCCCGCGATCCCCACGACGTCCAGCGCATGAAACGCCGAAAGAACCTCCGTCATGCAGAGCAGCAAGACGCCCCAGATCGCCGCCGCCTGGAGGGCCGCCTCGCCCCGGGGACGGCGTTTCCGGAACAGTCGGAAGAGGAGATATGCCGACAGGATCGGCAGGATGGGCATGGGGCTTTGAAGCGCCAGTCAGCGGCGCGGTAGAAGTGGCAGCAGGTGCGGCAGCAGGTTCTCGACGAATTTCGAGGAGCCAGCCACGGTCAGATGACAAGCATCGTTGAAATACAGGGGTGATCCCGCCATCAGCGTTGCCTGGTCTACGAACAGCACGTCCCGGTGCCGCTCGGCCAACCCGCGCACCACCGCGTTCTGGGCGGCGACCGCACCCATGACATCCTCACGGCGTCCCCAGAGCTCGATCGGGATGAGATGGAGTCCGTAGGCGAGACGCTTCTCCTGGAAGGCTTCGGGCGTATAGTCATCGGGAACGTACGTGGCGTACGTCATGAGCATCACCCGGTCCCCGTGCCGCGCAGCGATGCGGAGTACGATGTTCAGGTTGTGCTCGAGGGACATGACGCTACGGTAGTTCCGGCCGTACTGCCGCCACTCCGGCCGCGGAGCCTCCGTCGGCGCGTACCGATCAGGCGCTACCGCATGCCGAAGGCCAACTTGCAGGTAACGAAGGGTGTAGGGGAGGGCGAATTGGGCGGATCGATGGTAGGGGGCGAGCGTGTTGACGACCTCGTACCAGGCGTAGTGCGCGTAGTCGTCGCGGTAGATCTCCGGCGGGGCATTGTTCGCCCGAGCCTCATTGATGCCGTCGTACACAAGCACGAGGTCGAAGCGCGCATCGCCGACGGCAGCGTACTTGAGCCGGCTGTCCCGCGAGGTGTGTGCGCGATCAGCGAGGTTGTAGACGCGGACGTTGCGGTGCCCCGCGTAGGCCAATTGCTCCTGAAGCGCCTGCTCCACCTCGCCGTAGTCGCGATGCAGAGCCGATCCGCCGAGGAGAAGGATGTCGTAGAACCCGTCGTCCGGGCGGGGGTTCTTCCGGTCGATCCGCTCCAGCTCCGGATAGAAGGCATACAGAATCCGGTCGGGGTGAGCGAACGGAACGTGATACCGCATGCTCCAGAACGCCCTCGACGCCACCTCCGCGCCCACGATGGACAGCAGCAGCGAGACAAGGTATGGCGCGAGCTCCATCCACCGCCGCCGACGGTCAGTATACCGCACGGGTCCATCGCATCCGCAAGTCGTCGACACAGACGGCCTCTCCGTTGTTCCAGAGGTAGACCGACACCAGATCCCCGTCCTGCGCCTCCGGCGGCGTAAAGCAGGTGAGCGACGCGGGAAACCAGGTTCGGGCCCGCACGGCGGCATCGCGCACGGCCAGGTAACACGAGGAACAGGTCCGGCTGCCCCGGCTGAACTGGACTACCAGCAGGGCGGTTGCGTTCTGCAGGTCTTCATCCAGACCACCCCCGTGACCGCCACCAACGACTGCCCGGGCGGGAGAGCTGCAGGATCGACTCGCGCGTTGATGCCGCCGCTCCGGCGGCGGCGCTCGCTCGACACACCGCTTCGTCGTGATGGTTCCGAGCGTGGTCAACGAATCGGCGCCCCGATCGAAATCCAGCGTCTCGTCAAGGCCCCACGGCATATCCCAGGGGGCGCACCGCTCTCCGCACCAACCGGCTGTCGTTCAGCGGCTAGGTTCGCAGCACCACGAACGAATCGGCGGTCACGGTCTGCCAGTCGGCACCAGGGTACAGGAAAAAATCGTTCAGATGATGGCATTTCGTCGCGCGGGTGGCGGCGTTGAGCCAGCCCAGGTGATCCACCAGGCGATATACGGCTCAGAGCACTCTACTGTTACGCAGCCGGGACGACGGCCTTGCGCCCACCCGCTAAGATGGGGAATGCGACAAAACAGCGATAGCGAGGATTAGTGAACTGTCCTGCCCATGCTGGGTCCAGCGTGTCCTCAACCACACACACCCTTCTTCATCAACCGCCTTGCCAGCTCCGGGGTCCGAAAACGCAAGCTCACCGTCTGAGGGCGACTTGCAGTCGATGGGATGTAAGAGATGACCTCCAGCGTCCTTAGGCTTGGATCGGTGGCGATCTGGTCTCGCCGGGTGAAATAGTGGAACGTGACGGGAGCAAGGGCCAGAACGAGCGCCAATGTCCAATCGAATACTGTCGTTACTCGGGTTGCACCCAGACGGGGGAAGAAAGCCTTTGAGGAAGCGGCCCCGGCGGATACTGAGTCGGCGCAGTCCCCAGCCCAGCCGCTGAAGCCAATTCCTCGGTTGCACGATGTACCCGGACGACTCACCGGCCCGGTGCGCGGCCCGAATCGGCGCTCGCGGTGCAAACCTGCCTCGGGTACGGCCAGCGGGGCCTCGAGCGGAGCAACTACCGGAGGGCGCGGCACTACGGCCCTCGGACGATCCCTCAAGTGCCTTGGCGCTCCCTAAAGCGGCCGCCGCGGTCCCCCGGCCGATGTCATCACCGGTTTTGAGGTTGCACAGAATCTGGCGGCCGGGGACACGCATTGCGGCCGCCGCGACTCGAAGCGATCGTCCGGGACCGGTGAGCAAGCCTTACGAGATGGCCGAAGCGGCCGATCGGGTTGCCACCAGTTGCCTTGGCACAGCTCGGACCGTCCGCGCTCTGCCTCGTTGCTCCGCTCGAGCGCCGTTGCGACGTATCTACCGGAGGTCGACGTGGTCATGACTGAGCCCGTCCGCATCAGCGTCGTGATCCCCACCTACCAGCGGTGCGCTTCCGTACGGCGGACGCTGGAAGCCCTCGCTCGCCAGACCATGGCCGCAACAGAGTATGACGTCATCGTGCCGATCGATGGGTCCGACGACGGCACCAGGAGCTCCGACACGTCTTGCCTCCCCGCGCTCGCGTCGGCTACCTGACCGATCACATGCCGCAGTCGGCCGCTGCCGGTGATGACGCCCCGCGACTCGCGTTCAAGCGATATCTGCTGACGCAATATGCCCTGTTGCCGGCGATGGTGCTCCCCGGCATCCATGGCCAGCTTACCGTGGGCAACTTCCATTCGGCCGACGGCATGGACA
>JBOGSE010000343.1:0-5808 GCA_050694895.1 bacterium
ACCTCACCGACGGCTCGGCCTACTTCAACCGCCCTGGACCGCGGATCGTGCGCGGGCTGGAGATCCTGGCCGAGGTTTTCCGCGCGCCCGCCGGCACCTTCCACACCGAGGGCGCGGAGTCGCTCGACCCGTAGGCGGCGACCGCGCTGCGCGGGATGATCCGCACCAGCTACCACACGCACAACCGCTTCTGCGATGGCGCGGGGGAGATCGGCGAGTATGCCGACGCTGCTATTGCCGCCCGGCTCGAGGCGCTTGGCATCTCCAGCCACTCGCCGCTGACGTTTCCAGACAAGGCGGCGATGCGCGCGGACGACCTGCCCGCGTACTGCGCCGAGGTGGCCAAACTCAAAGACACCGTGCGTGGTCGCCTGCACGTGCACCTCGCCCTGGAATTCGACTACATTCCCGAGCGCCACACTGAATTGTGGGCGCTCATCGAGCCCTATCCGTTCGAATACCTGATCGGGTCGGTCCACTTCGTGGGACTCAACCAGGATGGCGTGCCGTGGGCGATCGACCTCACGCGGGCGGGCTTCGAGACCGGGTTGCGCCGCTTCTTCGGCGGTGACATCCGCCAACTGGTCGGCGCGTACTATGAGCGCGTGCGCAGCCTCGCCGCGTGGGGCGCGGGCCGCGCGGCCATCGTCGGCCACATCGACCGGATCAAGAAGTGGAACGCGGACTCCGTCTACTTTCGGGAGGACGAACCCTGGTACCGGCGCGAGGTCGAAGCCACGCTCCAGGCCTGTGCGCGCGCGGGGCTCATCGTCGAGATCAACACCGTGGGATTTCGCAATGTCGTCGGACACGCGTACACCAGCCCGTGGATCGCGCGCCGCTGCCTGGAACTGGGGATCCCGCTGGTGGTGACGACCGATGCCCACGCGCCGGCACGGGTCACCGATTATCACGCGGAGGCCGAAACGTTGCTGCGCGAAATCGGCTGCACCTCGCTGGCCGTCTTGCGCGACGACGGGTGGAAGATGGAGCCCATCTGAGCCGCGCGTCCCTCCCGAAGAAGTATGCCCGGGCTAGACGGTCGCTCCCTGGGCCTTCAACGTGGAGCGAAGAACCTCTGGCGGGAGTGCCCGAGGTTCGACCCCTTCCTTTGCCGTCAGGGCCGCCGCGGTTCCAGCGGCCTGGCCCATCGCCATCGCCTGCGCCGTCACCCGAGTGCTGCCCAGCGCCTCGCGCGTGACTGAGATGCAGCGTCCTGCGACAAGGAGCCCGCCGACATCCCTGGGCACCAAGCACCGGTACGGGATATCATACGCCTTGCCATCCTTCACGTGCCTGTGCCAGATCGTGCCATCGGGTTCGTGCACGTCGACCGCATAGGCTCCTTTCGCCACCCCGTCAGGAAACGACCGTCCTTCTAGCACGTCCTCCAGAGTCAGTACGTAATCCCCGATAATCCGGCGAGTCTCCCGAACCCCGATCCCCGGCGCCACTTCAGCGAGCACGGCGTCTTCGAATCCGGGGACGTGTTGCCGGAGGAAGTCGAAAACCTGCTGCACCTGCTGACGTGCCTCGACCTCGGCTGCGGTGAGTTGCCGCGCATCCGTGCCGTCGTACCGGACCACGGCCGTAGAGTTGACATAGACCTCGCGGGGGCGTGGCGACAGCGACAGGACGACCCGCTGGCGATTGGGATGAAACTCCCCGCGCGCCTTGGCCTCAGCAACCAGATCGAACCATCCCGTCAGCAACGGGACATCCTTCATCGACCGGATGCCAGCCGCAACCTCCTCCCGGCTCTTGCCGATGTACGGATCTTCCGCCAGGATGAACTGATCGGGGCGTTCGCGCACCCCCGCGGCAACCTTCCCCGTATCCACGTTGGCGACCCGGAACATCAACGTCATGGCCATCGTGGCCCCATCCTCGACCCGTCCCTTCTCGAACGCGGCGCCGCCGAGTGCGGCGACATCACCATCCCCGCTTGCGTCGACGAGCGTTTGACCCATGATCAACTGGAGGCCAGACTTGTTGGCCACTTGCAGCCCCCGCAGTCGGCGGCCCTCCACAACGGCGTCGGTGACGAAGGTGTGCAGCAGCAGCTCCGCGCCGGCTTCTCGCGCGATCTCGATAGCTACCGCCTTCATCGCCTCGGTATCGTACGGCGTTACGCTGTACGAGTTGCCATACGCGTTCCGCAGATGCCCGGGCGAACCACCTCGGGCCACCAGACGGTCGACGATCTCCTGGGCGATGCCGCCGACGATCTGTTGCCCGCGCATGTTGTGGAAGGTCAGGAAGTTCCCAAGCATCCCGGCCGTGAGGTTCCCGCCCAGAAAGCCATAGCGCTCGACAAGCAACGTCCGCGCGCCGTTGCGCGCAGACGCCACCGCCGCCACGAGCCCTGCCGGACCGCTCCCGGCCACGACCACGTCCCACTGTCCCACGATCTTCAGCATCTTCACTCACACCTGTCCTCATCGACCTACTTCAGCGAGCCAACCGTCAGCCCCTGAATCAGATAGCGTTGCGCCACCAGGGCGAAGAGCAGGACGGGCAGAACGATCAACGTTCCCTGCGCCGTCAGGTCGTTCCAGTAGATCTCAAACTCACCAATCGTCTGTGCGATCACGACCGGCAGCGTGCGCGCCCGCGTGCTGGTGAAGATGAAGGCGAAGGTGAACTCGTTCCAGGCCGTCACGAAGAGGAATGTCGCTGCGGCCGCCATGCCGGGCGCCGCCAGGGGGAAGGTGACGTGCCGAAACGCCTGCCACCGGTTGCACCCGTCGAGATAGGCGGCTTCGTCAAGTTCGATCGGAACATGGTCAAAGTGTGTTTTCAGCATCCAGATGGCAAGCGGCAGTTCTAGCCCCGTATAGATCACGACCAATGCCAGTCGGGTGTCGATCAGCCCGACCCGATCCAGCAGGAGAAACAACGCCACGACAGTTGTGATCGGCGGGAGCAGGCGCGACGCGAAGGTCGCGAACAGCAACCGGCGGCGCCATCGGAAGTAGTACCGGGCGAAGGCATAGGCGGCCGCGCTGCCGACCACCGTGGTCACCAACGTGGTGCCGCCGGCGATCAGCAGGCTGTTCACCAGATTGTCGCCCCATGCGCCGTGATAGAGCAGCTTCTCCCACGCCTCCCACGTCGGACGGAACAGGATCCGAGGCGTGCTGGCAAAGATATCGACCCGCGGCTTGATCGACGTCAGCATCAACCACAGAATCGGCGCCACCGCGAGGATCAAGAGCACCGCCAGCGCCGCCCCTCGCGTCACCGCCGCCACCAACCGGCTCACCCGACGCAGGGTCACCTCAGGCCTCCTCACGCAGTGGCACAGCCCGCAGATACAGGAACGCCAGAGCGACCCCCAGGGCCAGGGTAACAACGGCCAGGGCTGCCGCGAGGCCGCCGTCGAAGTAGCGGAACGACGTGCGGTAGAGCAGCAGCCCAAGCGGTGTGGTCGTCGTGCCCGGCCCGCCGCCTGTCAGGGAGAAGATGAGATCGAAGACTCGGAGCTTGAGGATCGTCTGAAAGAGCACGACCACCGTCAACGATGGGGTCAGCAGCGGTAACGTGACGTAGCGGATCTCCTGCGCGACAGAGGCTCCGTCAATCCGCGCGGCCTCGAACACCTCGGCGGGCAGCGCGGCCAGACCCGCGAGGAGAATGAGCATGGCGAATGGGGTAGACCGCCACACTTCGGTGATGATGGCCGCCCACACCGCGCCGGTCGGGTCCGCCAGCCAGGAGATTTCCCCGACCCCGACGGCGCGCAGCAGGTAGTTCACGATGCCGTACTCGCGTGCCCACATCAGGCGCCACCCGAGCCCCACCGCGATCGGCGCCACCATGTACGGGAGCAGCAGTAACGCCACCACCACGCTCCGCCCGCGCCGCAGCGGCTGGACGAGCAGGGCACTTACCAGTCCCAGCACCACGGTGAGCGTCACGGAGGCCGCCGTGAACTCCAGCGTGAACCGCAGCGATTCCCAGAACGGGATGGCCCGACCGAAGAACAACTCGTGGAAGTTTGTCAGGCCGACGAACCGGCGCTCATCCGGCGCCGTCAACTGCCAGTTCATCACCGCGAGAACCCCGTTCCAGACAAGCGGATAGACCGTGATGACTAGGAGGAAGAGGAACGCCGGAACCAGCAGGAGATAAGGCGTGGCCCGCGCCAGGGTCTGGAGGCGACGCCGCTCTAACTCCGCCCCCGCCCTCCGCGCTGGTGAGATGATGCTCATGCGCCCGCAGTCCGGCGCCCGTCCCGGGCGGATCTCCGTTACCCTAGCGGCCGGACAGGAGCGGCGTGATGCGCCGGCACATCGTCTCAACGGCCTGCTCCGGGGCCTTCCGGCCAAGGAGCGCACTGGTGTGTTCCTCAAAAATGATGTCCTGCATGCGCTGCCACTGCACGTGTGACTCGCTGGTGGACACGCGCATGGCCTCCAACACCACCGTCGCCAGCGGGAAGTCCTCAATGTACTGCTTGCTCTTGTAGATCCCGATGCGCACGGGCCCATTCGCAAACCTAATCGCCATCCGCGTCTGATTGGCGGGGTCGGTCAGCGCCTCGATCACCTTCCAGGTCGCATCCTTGTTCCTGCTATTCTTGTCCATCGTCAGGTACCAGACCGAGTTCAACGACCGTCCGAGGGGCACACCACGTGCCGTCGGCATGGGCGCGAATCCCGTCTTGCCCACCACGACGGATCTGCGCGGGTCCTCGAACAGCCCGAAGTACGGACTAAAGCCCACCGTCATCGCCACTCGGCCTTGCTGGAAGGCGACGATCTGCTCGTCGCGGCCGTACGCCACCATGTCCGGCGGCGCGGCCCCACTCTTGACCAGATCCACCAGGAACTTTTCTGCCGCAACGCCCTCCGCGCGATCGAGAAGGCACGTGCGCCTGGCCGGATCCATGACCCGGGCCCCGTGCGCATACAGGTACCGGAGGAAATCCTCGACCGCTGTGAAGGGGTCCTTGGCCCGCTGCACGAGGCCAAACGCATCGAGCTTGCCGTCCTTCTTGGCCTCAGCGATGCGCTTCGCCGTCTCCATGAGTTCGGTCAGCGTGGTGGGGACCTGCAGTCGCAACTGATCGAAGATGTCTTTGCGATAGAAGAGCAGGCCGACACCGGCACGGAACGGGATGGCCACCAGCGGACCCCCGGTCGGCACCCGGCCCACCGCCATGAGGGAGGGAATGATGTCCTCGGCGTTGTAGCCGGGGGCGACCTTGTCGAAGAACCCGTCCAGCGGCTGGAGGAACGCGGCGTGCCGCTCGTGGAGGTCGCGGTCGAGGATGGTCACGACGTCGTATCGCCCGGATTTGGCGATCCACTCCACCGTGGCCTTCTCAACGAGCTGATCGGTCGCGGTGATCACCTCGATCTGAAATCCATGGCGCTGCGCCACCTCGTGAATGACGCCCGTTTCACCTCCGGTGGCCCGATACAGGGTGGGGTGGATTAGCACGCCGATCCTGGCGGCCGGTCCGGTGGTCCCCAGACCCGGCAGGGCGGAGATGAGAACAGCCAGGATCAGCACATGTAAGACAATCCGCCTTCGCATCGGTTTTTCACCTCGTTTCACGTCTGGCACTCGGCGATTTCAGCCTGGAGAGCAGGACTCCTGCTCTAGCAGGCCTCACTTGGGTCAGATTGTATATCTTCGGCGCTTATGAGACCGGACACCCTAGAAGTAGTTTGAGGTGATGCCTCCGTCGGCCACCATGACGGCGCCGTTCGTCCAGGCCGATTCATCGGACGCGAGATACAACGCCAGATTCACGATATCTTCGGGCCGGCCGAACCGGCCCATGGGGATACGGTTGAG
>JBOGSE010000344.1:0-5106 GCA_050694895.1 bacterium
TGGAGCAGCACGATCCGTTCGGATTCAAGGGGCTGCGCTACGTCCGTACACCGGAGGAATCGCGCGCCCTCAACGACAACCCCGAGCCGTTTATCGTCATCGCGACGTCGGGGATGGCGGAGGCCGGCCGCATCCTTCATCATCTCCGCGCCCACATCGGCGATCCACGCTCGACGCTGCTGTTCATCGGGTACCAGGCCGAGGGGACACTGGGGCGCCGCCTCCTGGACGGCGCGAAGGAAGTCAGAATCTACGGCGAGCCGCACCGGGTCAATCTTCAGGTGCGGCGGATCGAGGCGTTCAGCGCCCACGCGGATCGAAATGAACTGCTGGGGTGGGTGCAGCGTACCGGGCGCATCGGGCGGGCCTTCTGTGTGCACGGCGAACAGGGCCCGGCGACCGCGCTGGCGCAGGCTCTTTCGGCGAATGGGACGCCGACATCGGTCCCGAGTGCCAGTCAGACCGTGGACGTCTCGTCGACAATATCGAGGCGGCTGTGAAGGCGTTGCGGGCACGGGGCGTCGCGTTTGAAGAGTACGATTTTCCGAAACTCAAGACGGTCGACAGTGTCGCGACGCTGGCCAGCGAGAAAGCCGTGTGGTTCAGGGATACGGAGGGGAACATTTTGGCGGTAAGCCAGTTCCTTTGACCGACACGCTGTCCACGGATCGGGTAATTTTCCTTCCGGGCGCGTCAGGGGACGGCAGCTTCTGGGCGCCCGTCGCGAACCAGCTTCAGTATCCCCTCGACAAGGTATTGCTTGACTGGCCGGGGTTCGGTCGGGCGCCCCGCCACCCGGACGTTCACAGCCTCCATGACCTCGTCACACTTGTCTTGGGCCACGTTGATCGCCCGGTGGACCTCGTGGCCCAGTCGATGGGTGGGGTCATCGCCGTGCAGGTGGCGCTGCGACGTCCGCATATGATCCGACACCTCGTGCTGGCCGCGACGTCGGGCGGGATCGATGTCAGCCGCTTTGGTGCGCACGACTGGCGCGAAGAGTACACGGAGGCGTATCCCGCGACCCCACAGTGGTTTGTGGATGATCGGACCGACCTCGCGGCGCTGATTCCTTCGATCCACGCCCCCACGTTGCTCATCTGGGGAGACGCCGACCCGATCAGCCCGCCGGCGGTGGGCAAATACCTGGCGCGCCTCCTTCCGCGAGCTCGGCTCGTCGTCATCAAAGAAGGAGGGCACATGGTCGGCCGGGACCGCGCCGACGAGGTCGCCCCGCTGATCGCGACGCATCTCGTTGCGGGCCCATGAGTAGAGTCCGCAGTCCAAAGACTCGCAGGATTGGCCGCTCAGGCGTAGAATGCCCTGCCTCTGGGCACATTTATTCACGAGTGAACATTTGTTCATGCGGCTGATTGAGCGCCTCCACGCCCTTGAGCGCGAGGGCCGGCCCATTCCGGTTGCGGTCATCGGCGCCGGCCAGATGGGGAGCGGAGTGGCGCGCGGGGTGGCGCACCTGCCCGGCATGCGCGTGGCCGGCATCTGCGACCTTCTCGTCGATCGGGCGGCCGCGGCCGCAGCTCAGGCGGAGGTCGCCGCCGTGGAGGCCGGCTCACCGGACGCGGTCCGGCGGATCGTTGCTGAGGGACGGACCGTGATCACCGCTCGGGCGGCGTCACTCATCGAGGCTCCGGAGGTCATCGCGGTCGTCGATGCGACGGGCGATCCGGAAACCGGCGCCCGGCTTGCGCTGGGAGCCATTTCGCACGGCAAAGCCTTCATCACGATGAACGTTGAGGCCGACGTGACGGTGGGGCCGCTGCTGGCCCACCAGGCCCGCAGCGCCGGGACAGTCTACACCGTGGCAGCAGGCGATGAACCGTCGGTCCTGTGCGAGATGGTGGACTTTGCTCGCGCCGCCGGCCTGGAGGTGGTCTGCGCCGGCAAGGGTAAGAACAACCGCCTCGACCGAACTGCCACCGCGGCATCTGTGGCACCCGAGGCGGCTGCGCGAGCCATGAGCGCGCGCATGCTGGCGTCGTTTGTCGACGGCACGAAGACCATGGTCGAGCTGGCTGCCTTGGCGAACGCCACCGCACTGCACCCCGATCGGCCCGGGCTGCACGGCCCAAGGGCCGACTTGAGCGACGTACTGCGGACGTTCATTCCAGAGGACGACGGCGGAATTCTTCGTACGCGCGGCGTGGTGGAGTACGCGATTGGCGATGTGGCCCCGGGCGTGTTCCTCGTCGTCACGACATCGAACGGGGCGATCAGGCGCGACCTGGCATACCTGAAAGCCGGCGACGGTCCCTATTACTTGCTCTACCGGCCGTATCACCTCGCCAGCCTGGAAGCGCCTCTTTCCGTGGCCCGCGCGGTGATCTACGGCGAGGTGACGATGGCCGCGCTCGGGGCGCCTCTGGCCGAATGCGTGGCTGTCGCGAAGCGCGATTTGCGGGCTGGAGAGCTGCTGGATGGTATCGGAGGAGAGAGCACCTACGGCCTGGCCGATACCGCGGCGCGGGCTGCGACTGCCGGTGCGGTGCCCATAGGCGTGACGTACGGCGCGCGCGTCAGACGTGACGTCTCGCGCGGGACGGTGCTGACCAACGACGATGTGGCGCTGGACGAGGCGTCGACGATCGTGGACGTGCGCCGGCTCCAGGATGTCATGGCCAGAGACGGCAGGCTGCAGCCGGCCGGTCGCACCGCGGCAGTCGCGGTCGAGGCGGCGGGTCAGGCCGGAGGGACGGCATGCTGATGGCCAAGGTGGCGGATCTGTACTATCTGCGCGACCTGACGCAGCAGGAGATCGCGGACCGCCTCGGTCTATCGCGTCCCACGGTGTCGAGGCTGCTGCGCCGGTCGCGCGCCGCCGGCATTGTGCGTATAGAGGTCGTCCCACCCGACGCCATGCATCACGCGCTCGAGCGTGAGCTCGAGGAGCGATTCGGGTTGCGTGAGGCCATCGTCGTGTCGGGCCAGGGCGACGCGCAGGCGACCCAGGGCGCTCTGGGCCGGGCCGCCGCCCGCTTCCTCGAGCGCAATGTCAAGCGGGGAAGTCCGGTCGGAATCTCGTGGGGCACGACGCTGCGCGCGGTCGTAGATCATCTGCGGCGGAGACCCCTGCGCCCGACGGTCGTCCCCCTGGTGGGTGGAGTAGGGCAGATCAGTCCGGGAATCCATGCGAATGACCTGGCGCATGCGATCGCGGATATCTTCGAGGGACGGGTGCATCTGCTCCACGCGCCGGCGATCGTAGCCAGCCGTGGTGTCCGGCAAGCCCTGCTGCGCGATTCCGGCATCGCGAAGGTACTGGCTCTGGCCCGCCAGGTGGAGGTCGCGCTGGTGGGCATCGGCGGCCTCGTTCCGTCGTCGACGCTGGTGCAAAGCGGGTATTTCTCTGCTTCTGATCTTGCTGCGCTGCGCAGGCGCGGCGCCGTGGGTGATATCTGCACGCGTCCCTTTGCGCTCGACGGCTCTTCGGTGGACGGTGACCTGGACCATCGGATCCTGGCGATTGAGCTGCGCCACCTGCGCCGCATCCCTACGGTGATCGCCGTTGCCGGTGGCGCGGTGAAGGCTGAAGCCATCAGCGGGGCGCTGGCGGGGCGGCTGGTCGATGTGCTGGTGACCGACCACCTGGCGGCGCGAGAAATCCTCAAGCCGCAGAGTTCCCGCCTCGCGACGCGAGCAGCGCGATCCACGCAGGGGATGGGCCGGTGATTTCCACGAGCCTCTCGACCGACCGGCTCGTGGCGATGCTGCGGACGATGCTGCTGATCCGCGCCTTCGAGGAGAAGGCCGACGAGCTCTTTGCGCTCGGGAAGGTGCACGGCACTATGCACCTCAGCATGGGACAGGAGGCGGTGGCGGCCGGCGTCTGCGCATCGCTGCGGCCGGACGACTACATTCTCAGCACGCATCGCGGCCACGGCCATTGTCTGGCCAAAGGCGCCGATGTGCGCCGCATGATGGCGGAGTTTCTCGGGAAGGAAACCGGGTACTGCCGCGGCCGCGGCGGAAGCATGCACATCGCGGATCCATCGAGCGGCAACCTGGGTGCCAACGGCATCGTCGCCGGCGGACTCCCCATCGCCACCGGTGTCGGCTTGTCTATTCAGATGCAACAGACCGGCCAGGTGTGCGTGGCGTTCTTCGGGGACGGCGCCGCGAACGAAGGTGCCTTCCATGAATCCCTCAATCTCGCGTCCATCTGGCGTCTGCCGATCGTCTTCGTCTGCGAGAACAACCAGTATGCGATGTCGATGTCGGTGCGACACTCCATGAACGTCGAGCGGATCAGCCAGCGGGCTGCCGCGTACGGCATGCCCGGTGAGACCATCGATGGCATGGAGCTCATGGCCGTGCACGAGACCAGCCGTGCCGCGGTCGATCGTGCCCGGGCGGGAGGGGGGCCGACGCTCGTCGAGTGCCTGACGTACAGGTACAAAGGGCACAGCAAGAGCGACGTGGCCCAACGCTATCGCACTCGCGAAGAAGCCGCCGCCTGGCGCGCGCGCGATCCCATTGCGCGGTTCACCGAGGTCCTGCGCGCCGAAGGCCTGCTCGCCGCCGATCAGTCCGAGCAGATGGAGCAGGAAGCCCGCGAGGCGATCGAAGACGCCCTCCGCTTCGCCCACGCCAGCCCGGAGCCCGATCCGACGACGCTGCTCGACGGCGTCTATGCCGGTGGGACAGACGCCGCCGGCAATGGCGACCCAGGCGCCGAGGCCGTGCAATGAGAGAGATGACGTATGCCGAGGCGATCCGGGAGGCCCTGCGCGCGGAGATGCGGCGGGACCACCGCGTGGTGCTCCTGGGTGAGGACATCGGGACCTACGGCGGCGCATTCGCGGTGACGAGCGGGCTGATTGACGAGTTTGGGGCTGACCGCGTGCGAGACACGCCCATCTCCGAAGCGGCCATCACGGGCTGCGCGGTGGGCGCCGCGCTCACCGGGCTGCGCCCGGTGGTCGAGATTCAATTCATGGACTTCATCACGCTCTGCATGGAGCAACTCGTCCTGCAGGCGGCGAAGATCCGGTACATGTTCGGCGGGACCGCCCGCGTGCCGATGGTGCTGCGCACTCCGGGCGGATCGGGGACCGGCGCGGCCGCGCAGCACTCCGAGAGCCTCGAGGC
>JBOGSE010000345.1:0-11495 GCA_050694895.1 bacterium
GCTTTTCGCAGTTCAGGGGGGATGCCGCGCAAGGCCTCAGCGACCAGCTGCTCGAACCGCTTGCGGCTGAGCCGGATCATCGCGGAATCAGAATAGCACGGCGGCGAAATAACTCGATCGGGGACAGCCATGGGCACTCACTGGCAGACAATTGCTCTCGAGTCGACAAAGAAGATCGAACTACTCGATATCACCGATCATGTCACCCGGGCGTGTCAGTCGGCGGGGCCCGACGATGGGCTCGCGGTCGTCTACTGCCCGCACACCACCGCAGGGGTTACCATCCAGGAGGCCGAGCCGGGATTGCTGCACGATCTCGAACAGTGGCTCACCCGAGTTGTCCCATCGGAAGGTGCGTACGAGCACGATCGCGTCGACGACAACGCCGCCAGCCACCTGCGCGAGGTGATCGCCGGCGCCAGCGCCGTGGTGCCGCTGCAGCGCGGTACGCTGGCACTGGGCACGTGGCAGCGGATTCTGTTCGTCGAGCTGGACGGCCCGCGCGACCGCGAGGTGCATGTAGGCGTGATCGCCTGACCTAGGCAGCGGCTTGCGTTCACACAGCCCTTAGGCCCACCTTGACAATGTAGCCTCATGAGGCTACATTGGTGAGGATGAGGGCTGTGGGCATTCGAGAACTCAAGGATCGTCTGAGCGAGTACCTCCGCCGAGTACGGGCCGGAGAAGAGGTCCTGGTCACCGACCGCGGCCAGGTCATCGCGGAACTCAGGCCCCCTGCCCGTGTTCCGCGCGGGACGAAAATCCCTGCCGGCCTGGCGGCGCTTGCCAGAGAAGGGTTGCTCACTCTGGGCGGTCCGAACAATCCGCGCGCGTATCCCGCACTCCCCCCGCTCCTCACGACGACGACCGTCAAAGACCTCCTTGATGCAGAGCGCGGTCCGCATTGAATCTCTACGCTGAGTCGAGCGCGGTGCTCGTATGGCTGCTCGGACAACCGGGGAGTGACGCTGCACGCACTGCCCTTTCGGAGGCAGAACTCGTCGTCGCGTCGGACTTGACGCTGCTCGAGTGTGATCGTGCCCTTATCCGGGGGCAAACCGTCGGCGAGATCACTGAAACCGCAGCAGCGGACAGAAGGGCTGTGCTGCACGCGGCCGCGACAAACTGGCACCTTTTGAGAATCGGCGGCGAGATCGTGGACCGTGCGCGCAGGCCATTTCCGGCAGAACCGATCCGAACGCTTGACGCTCTTCACCTGGCAAGCGCACTCGCGGCCCGCGCGGCAGTCCCCGGGCTCGCCCTCCTGAGCCTGGACGAGCGCATCCGGAAGGCGGCAGCGCACCTTGGCCTTCAGGCCATCCCCGCAGACCTCTAATTACGAGATGCTGTTCACGGTTGAATCCACCTCCGGGTCCGCTCGACAGCACGCTTCCAGCCAGCCAGCGCTGACTCGCGCCGCGCGTGATCCCAGGTCGGCTCGAACGTGCGATCCGCCCGCCACAGCCGCCGCAATTCCGTCGTCGATCCGAATACGCCAAGCCCTAAGCCCGCCGCGTACGCGGCGCCGAGCGAGGTCGTCTCGCGCACCACGGGCCGCACGACCGGGACGCCGAGAATGTCCGCCTGCAGCTGCATCAAGAAGTCGTTGCCGGTGGCGCCGCCGTCGACTTTGAGCACGAGGACGGGCTTTCCGCTGTCTGCGACCATCGCGTCGAGCACCTCGCGGCTCTGGAAGCAAATGGCCTCCAGCGTGGCGCGCACCACGTGCGCCTTCGTCACAAATCGGGTCAGACCCAGGATCGCTCCCCGGGCGCTCATATCCCAGTATGGCGCGAAGAGCCCCGAGAACGCCGGCACGAAATATACGCCGCCAGAATCCGGGACCTGCCGCGCAATCGCGTCCGTCTCCGCTGCGTTGCTGATCAACCCCAGGTTGTCGCGCAGCCACTGCACCGCGGCCCCGGTGATGGCGACCGACCCTTCCAGGGCGTAGGCCCGGCCGTCGCGCTGTGTGGCCGCCCCGCCACCTGACGGCCGGCCTTCGTTCAACGTATACGCCACTGTACCGAGTAACCCGTGGGTACTGTGGGCAGGCGTGCCGCCAACATGCTGCAGCAAGAAGGACCCCGTGCCGTACGTATTCTTCGCCTCACCTGGCGCAAAGCACGCCTGCCCCACCAGCGCGGCCTGCTGGTCGCCGAGATCGCCGCAGACCGGGATCGACGCGCCGAAGGCGCCGTCTCTCGAGGTGTGACCGTAGGGCGCCGCCGCGGACGGTCGGATCTCGGGCAGCGCGGCCGAAGGTGCACCGAAGCGCTCAATCAGCACAGGATCCCATTCCAGGCTGTCAAGGTTGCACAGGAGTGTGCGCGAGGCGTTCGTGGGATCGGTCACGTGTGCCCCGGTTGAGGGTCCGCCCGTGAGATTCCAGATCACCCAGGCGTCGATCGTACCGAGGCGCAGGTGTCCGCTCGCTGCGAGGTCGCGCACCTCCGGCACGTTTGCCAGCAGCCATCGGATCTTCGTCGCGGAAAAGTACGTGCTGATCGGCAGCCCGGTCCGTTCGCGCACGTCGTCCTGCCACCCGGCCTCGATGAGCGCGCGGCAGTCGGGCTCGGTGCGCGTGTCCTGCCAGACGATTGCGTTGTGGAGGGGGCGGCCACTGCGGACGTCCCAGGCAACGGTGGTCTCCCGCTGGTTGGTGACGCCAACGCCCAGCACGCGGCCGCGCGGCGACAGGCGGAGAGCTTCTCCTATGACCTCCTGCGTGCGCGACCAGATCTCGAGAGGATCGTGCTCGACCCAGCCCGGCTGTGGAAAGATTTGCCGGTGCTCGCGATAGGCCGATGCGATGACCTGCCCGTGGAGGTCAAAGAGTATGCAGCGCGTACCGGTGGTGCCCTGATCGATGGCGGCGAGATAGTCGTGCATGGGGATTCGGACCAGGATTCGCCGGCACGTGGGGATTGCTCCTGGTCTCCCCCATTCCAAGGTCTACGACCGCTCACTTCGGGTCGACGGCATCTACGTTCGCTTTGGCCCCCGCTGGTGATCCACGATGGCCTTGCCGATCTTCAGCGCGATCGCGCCGCCCGGGACGACCAGATTGACCGTCTCGGCGCCCAGATCGAACAGGACTTCACGGTTGAAGATGCGGCGCATCTGCTGATGGAAGGCCCGGCCATCTGTGCGGACCTCCCCGGTGACGGCGTCGATCTCCACGACCGCCTTCTTGCCGCGGGCCTCCCACACGTACTCGAAGGCGTATACCGGATGATAGAGCAGCTGCAGATGCTCTACCGTGATGGACTCCTCGAAAACCTGATCGGCTTCGTACGTGGTCATCAGGCGCTGGACCAGCCGTTGGACGACGGTAGAGGCCTTGACCTCCGGCGGAACGACAATAGCGTCTGACGGCGCGAAGTCGGCGAGCTCGACGATCTCTTCGTGCGGAGCGGCCGCGATCGCCGCCGCAGCTACGTCGGCCCCGGTCACACCGTCGATGAAACTCTCCACGCGCACGTCGTCCTCGCAGTGCTCGACACCGCGAATGATGTAGTGGCGAGGCGGTCCCGGGGCGACGGGGTAGTCACTGCCCGCGACGGTCACGCGCTGCACGGTCTGGTCGCCCACAGGGACCCGATATTCGCGCCCGCGATCGAAGACAATACGCCTGCGCGCGGCGGCGAACCACAGGGGCTCAAACCGCTTTTCAGCGGTCGCGACTTTGATCTCGTCGCCCTTCGGCCTGAGGAGCAAACGAGAAAACGAACCGAAGGCGGCCATCTTCTGGTCCCACGCCCGCTCCTTCGCCTGCTCGGGGGACAATCGCGCCTCGACCAGGAATACCTTCTGCTCGGCAACCGTGATCTCCATGTGCGCACGCTCCTCGCGGCTGCTTTCTCAGCGTTCTGCTACCCGGCCTGATGAATCTCGGATGCGGCGCGCAGGCCGGACTCGATCGCGCCCTGGATCCAGGCATGCGTGAGCGAGGCATGTTCCCCGGCAAAATGAATTCGCCCCTCCGGGGCGACGATGTGATCGTAGAGCAAGATCTGCTGACCAGGATCGAAGAGTGCAAAGGCCCCGCCGGCGAACTCGTCGTCATGCCACATCTTGGAGGCACCGGCTTCGAACGAGTCGTGCACCTGCGGATGAATCTGAGCCACGTTCTCTAGCGCCTGTGTGATTCGCTCGTCTGGCGAGAGCGATCCCCATCGCTGAGCATCTTCCGACCAGGTGTAGCTTGCCAGCAGCACGCCCCGGCCGGTCTCTCGGCCGTGCTCCGGATAGTAGATGTTCCGAACGGCGAGATCGGTCACCGTCCCTCCGCCGAAGATCCCGTCGTCCTCCTCCCAGAAGCGCCGCCGGCACTGAAAGAAGATCTTTGCCGAAGCGTCATAGTGAAGCTGGCAGATGGCGCGCTGCTTGGCGCGCGAAAATGGCTTGAGGACCTCGACGTGCCGAAGGACAGAGAACGGCACCGTGATGATGGCGTAGTCGGCGGTCGCTTGCGCCCGGCCGGATGGAGTTCTGTAGTGAACGGTCACTGAATCGGGCGTCTGGTCGATGGCCGTCATCTTCGCGCTAAAACGGATCCGATCGCCCAGCGCAGGGACAAACGCCTGCGGCAGACGGTCCATGCCGCCCTCGATCTGGAGCATGTCGGTATAGAAGTTGCCCGCTTCTTCCCGGAGGAGCTCGAGGAACGACGAGTTCATCAGGGCTTCCTGATTCCAGAGCAGGCCGAACATCTCGATGGCGCCCTCGGACCAGTGATTGGCCTCGAGGAACTCCCGTACAGAATACTGATCGTAGCCGGTCACAATCTCGGGCCACGCGGCGTCGGCATCGTTTTCGAGCTTCTGCACGATCGGGCGTAGCGCGGCCGCCCAGAGCTGCGCAACGGTCTTGCCGGCCTCGTGTCCGGCAAGGTCGAATTCAAGGCAATCGGGATCCACCTCGGCGTCCTCGACCCGATACCGATTGCCTCGCAGATAGTAATAGGCCTTCGGATTGCTCATGTTAAAGGGCGAAAGGCCGAGGTTGAACTTCTCGACGTAGGCCATCGTAAGCGTGTGCGCCTTGGGAATCCGCATCGCGCCCGCTTCCGCGTAGAGGCCCGGCGCGAAAGGATCGCGCATCGTGTACACGCGGCCGCCGACGCGTTGTTGGGCTTCCAGAATGAGGGGGTCGTGTCCGGCGCGGAGCAGCTCGTAGGCGGCGACCAGCCCGGCCATTCCTGCGCCGACGATGACAACCTTCCTCGGCCTGGCCGCCCTGGGTTGTAGGCCGTTGTGCGCGAGGGTGAGATAGTCGACGGTTCGTGCCATATTGCAGATCAATTCAACGTGTCGTCCCTCGAGTCTTGCTAGCCTTTGATTGACCCGCGCAGTATCGCAATCACCACCAGACCGACCCCGAGCGCCACGAGCGCCATCCAGAGGTCGATGCCGTGGCGTTGCCAGTGGAAGCTGATCAGGCGGTGCGCGCTGCGCGACGGAGCTGACGGTCGAGCAGCCATGAGGCGACGTCCAGGCCCTGCGCTCGGCGCCCGATCTCGGTAGCCGCACGGCGGCCGCTGGCTACCGCGCCCTCCATGAAGCCCTGCACCATGTCGGTGTGCTCGCCGGCGAAGTGCAGGCGCCCTTCGGGCAGCGCCACCACCGGGCCGATGGCCGTCATAGTCCCCGGGCTGTAGTGCGAGTAACTGCCTCTGGTGAACCGTTGATCGTTCCAGTAGATGCTGGCGCCTTGCTCAAAGGCGCCGCGTGAGTGTGGATAGACCTGCTCGACCTGCGCCAGGGCCGACTCGATGCGCTCGCGCGGGCTCATGCGGCCCAGGCGCTCGGCGTCGGTCCCACCCAGGAAGCAGGTGAGGATACCGCGCCGACCCGTCTGATTGCCGGTCGCCTCCCAGACGCAGTGCACCGGCAGGTCGGTGACCACGAACCCGCTGTAGCCGCGCCGGCGCCATACCCGCCGGCGATACTGCAGTATCACCTTGGCCAGTCCGCCGTAGGCCATCCGCTCGATGCTGTCCTGTTTCTCTCGCGATAGGCCGGGTCGGAAGGTGATCGTCTTGAGAATCGTGGTCGGAACGGTCATGATCGCGTACTCACCCTCGGCCACCTGCGCCTGGCCGTTGCGCAGGTAGTGCACGCGCACGCCGCCGGCATCCTGATCGACCGCGTCGACGGCCGCACCCAACTCAATAGTCCGTCCCAGGCGCGCGGCGAACGCTTCGGCCAGTGCGCTGCTCCCACCCGCGATGCGGTAGGCAAGTTCGCCTTCCGCCGGCACGTGCGCGGTCACCTTCTGGTCGCGGGCGTACATGAGCAGCGACAGGTCGCGCAGATCGGTCGCATAGCATCCGGACAGCCAGGCCGAGTTATATCTCTTGACGAACGGGTGGAGATTGAGCCGATCCATCCACTCGTCGAGGTTGAGCCGGTCGAGCCGCACGGGGTCGGGACCTTTCCAGGGCTGGCGCGGATCGGGCACCTGCGTGCCCAGCCACGCGCTGTGCGCGTCGAAGCGCTCGAGGTCGCGGTCGACCCCAGGCCCGTACTCACCAATGCGGTCCTCATCTTTGAATTGTCCATCGAAGAAGACCGCGTTCGTGCCCCGGGGCACCTTGGCGGCGCGGATCCCAAAGGCCTTCATGTATCCGAGCATGGTGGTGTGGTTCGTATCGACGAACTCGGCGCCGAGGTCGGCGTACTGACCGTCGGCAAAGTACCCGCGCAGCGTGTGGACTCGACCGCCGACACGGCCGCGCGCCTCCAGCACCTTCACCGTCATGCCGCGACGCCGCAGCTCCCAGGCCGCGGTCAGGCCGGCCAGGCCCGCACCAACCACGATCACGCGCACCGGCGCGGCGGCCCGGGCGGTCTGTTTCAGGCCGCGGAGCAGGCTCTCGCTGAACCCGGGCAGGAGCGCTCCACCGCTCGCAGCGAGGAGTGCCTGGAGCAGCCGGCGCCGCGACAACGTGCGCTGAGATGTCATCATGCCCAGGCAACTACCGGGGCCAGCGACGCAAATCCTTCTGCGATTTTCCTGTGGATCCCGCGGCGGAACCGCACGTCGGGCAGCGCGCCGTCAGGACAGGCGCGCCGCCCCAATGACGATGTGAATACTGCAGACGATCGCTAGCGAGCCTGAAAGACCACGCGCCCGCCGGAGTCCAGGAGCAGGAGATTGGACGACCCATCGGATGATGCGCCCAGCCAGATCCTGCCCTTCCCCAATGGATCGGACAAGATCAATCCCGACGATCGGTCAGGGTAGGCCGTCATCCAGATGCGCCCTTTGCCCATCGAATCTGCCAGCGTCACGCTGGGGATTCCATCGGGACGCACCGTCAGCCACATTCGACCCCTGCCCGCCGATTCTGAGAGCGCGATTTCCGCGATGCCTTCAGGGGTGACGTTGAGCGCGATTCGGACGTTGCCCAGGCTATCTACGACTTCGACACTACGCGCCCGCAAGATATCCAAAGGAGGCAACGGCTGCAGAGCCCCAGGCTGCTGAGACATGGCCAACTGGACACCGATCGCCAGAACTCCAAACACAACAATGCTCATCAACCACGCGAGTGATACCACCCGCAGCCGATGTTCCACCCGCTGCAGGCGGGCGTACATCGCCTCCATCTCGCCGTTCATAGTACACACCCCCCAATGCGTCGCGCCTGAACTTCACGGCGGCCCGACTCCGTACAGTTCTTGCCCGACGACCGCAAAATCTAGGCCAGCGCCCGCACTTCGCCGCAATATTTGGGGAAGTACCCGAGAGTTCAGGCCCGGATCAGCACTCGCGGCCGTGCCTCACGCACCTGGAGGAAGTCGGCCTGGCCTGTCCAAGTCACCTCGCGACACGCCTTCGAGCGCGAGGGCGAGAGGAGGTTGTCTCTGTCATGCGACGTCCGGTGATATTCCTGACGCTGTTGTTTGTGCTCGCGGTGGCGTACGGCCCGACGCGGGCTGCCCCGGCGGGCCCGGTGGAAATCCGGCTCGGCCACGGGTTCGCCGCGGAGGAACAGCTCTGGTTGATGGCGGCGCGTCCGGACATTACCCCCAATCAGGGCAAGGCCTACACCCTGAAGTTCACCGCCTTTCGGGCGAGCGACGACCGCCTGCGTGCCTACGAGGCCGGGCAGCTTGACGGTGGCACGATTACGGGCAACACGGCCCTGTTCGTCGCCGAGCAGGGCGTGCCGATCAAGCTCGTGGCGAGCGTTTCCAAAGAGGTTCCCGGGGGCAACTGGCACAACACCTCGTATCTCGCGCTGGCCGATTCCGGCATCCGGTCCCCACGGGACCTGAGGGGCAAACGGATCGGTATCGTCGGCTTCCGAACGTCCACCGAGCTGTGGTCCCGCGCGGCCGTGGAGGGAGCGGGTCTCGACTCGAACCGGGACGTGAGCTTCGTGATCGTGCCCTTCCCTGCGATGGGCGAGACCCTGCGAGCCCGGCGAATCGACGTCGGGACATTTCCCAACCCGTTCCTCCATCTGGAGCAGACTCGGGGAGGCGTGACGCTGGTCTACACGTCCAAGACGGGCATGCCTTTCGAGGAAGAACTGATAGTAATCTTTTTGCGACCCGAGTTCATTGAAAAGAACCGGGAGGCAGTCAGGGCATTCCTGAGGGATCTTGTGGCGGCCACCCGCTGGTATCTGGCGAATCCCCGGGAAGCGCGTCAGGCGCTGCTGGACAAGCGCTTCGTGAATATTCCTCCCGCGGTGTACTTCGACATGCAGGATTACTACCGCGAGCCGACAGCGCGGATCTCTGTCGACTTCCTCAGGAAGGCGCAGGAGTTTCACTTGAAGCTGGGCTGGCAGACCAAGCGGCTCGATGTTCGCCCGCTCGTGGATCTCTCGATGCTCCCGTATTAAGCAGCACGCCCCGAACGTGGGGATGCCCCTCGTTGAGATCGCAGGGCTCTCCAAAGTGTTCACCCGTGGCGAGCGGCGAGTCGAGGCGGTACAGAACCTGTCGCTGCGGGTGGACACCGGCGAGTTCGTGACGATGGTCGGCCCGAGCGGCTGCGGGAAGAGCACGTTCTTGCACATCCTCGGAGGGTTTATCCTCCCAACAGACGGCACAATGCGGGTGGCGGGGCGCGACGTGCGCGGTCCCGGGCCCGATCGCGGCGTCATGTTCCAGGAACTGGCTTTGTTCCCGTGGCGCACCGTGATGGGAAACGTGACATGGGGCCTTGAGGTGCAGGGCCGGCCGAAAGTTGAGCGCGCGGCGATCGCGGAACGCTACCTGGATCTGGTCGGGCTTCTGGCGTTCAAAGATGCCTTCCCGGCGGAACTCTCCGGCGGTATGAAGCAGCGGGTGGCCCTTGCGCGGGTGCTGGCGTTTGACCCGGCGGTGCTGCTGATGGACGAGCCGTTCGGCGCGCTGGACGCGCAGACACGCGAGCTGATGCAGGAAGAACTCCAGCACATCTGGCTGCAGACCGGCAAGACCGTGCTGTTTGTCACGCACGACGTGGAAGAGGCGGTCTATCTGGGCGACCGGGTCATGATCTTCTCCGCCCGGCCCGGTCGCATCAAGGCCGAGGTGCGGGTGGGGTTTCCGCGGCCGAGGAGCCTGGAGGTCAAGAAGACTCAGGCGTTCCACGAATCGCGCAATCAGGTCTGGGATTCGCTGCGCGAAGAGGTGCTCAAGCTCCGCGAGGAAGGCCCGGAGATCCCAAGGGCCGTCGATGCCTAGGGAAGCCCTCGTGGGCCTGGCCGTCCTGCTGGTGATCTGGCAGGCGCTCGCGTCGGCCGGGATGCTACCAGCGTATCTGACCAGCCCGACGATCATCGTCAGAGAGTTCGCGACCCTGGCGCGCTCTGGCGAGCTGTTCCAGCACAGCGCCGTCAGCCTCTACCGTTCAATGGTGGGGCTCGTGCTCGGCGCCGCGCTCGGTATCGGGATCGGCCTGCTCGCCGGCATGTCGAGGAGGGTGGCCGGGTTTTTCGAACCGCTGGTGTCGCTGACCTATCCCGTGCCAAAAGTGGCGTTCCTGCCCATCCTGCTGGTCTGGTTCGGCATCTCAGACACGTCGAAGATCCTGCTCATCGCGCTCTCGTGCTTCTTTCCATGCTACATCGCGGCAATGTACGGCGTGCGCGCGGTCGACCCAGTATGGATCTGGGCCGCGCAGAACATGGGCGCCTCGGCGCGGCAGGTCTTCCTGCGGGTCGTCCTCCCCGCGGCCGGTGTGCACATCTTCGCGGGCTTGCGGGTCTCCCTCGCCCTGGCCTTCATTCTGGTGCTCGCCTCTGAACTCATCGGGTCATCTAACCGCCTTGGCCTGGGCTTCCTGATCATCACCGCGGATGCGGGCGGCCGGTTTGACGTCATGTTCGCGGCGATCCTGGCGATCGCCATTCTGGGATTCGCGGCCGACCGATTCCTGCTCTGGCTTCGCCGGCGCCTGCTCGCGGGCTATGTGGTGATGGAGGAGAGCGCGCATGCCTAGGGTTGGGCGGCTGATCCTGCTATGGCTGTCGCGGGGATTCCCGATCGTCGTCGCCCTGGCCGCGTGGGAAATCATCGCCCGCTCCGGCTTGGTCAATCCTCGGCTCTTTCCGCGGCTGGCGGCGATGGCCGAGCAACTCGTGTTCCTGTTAGGCAGCCAGCAGCTCGGGCTGCATCTGGGGGCGTCGCTGACCCGCGTCGTCGCGGGCTTCGGCCTGGCCGTCGTGGCGGGTGTGCCGCTGGGCATTTTCATGAGCCGGGTCCCGCTGTTCGGACGCGTGGTCGAGCCCGTGTTCTCATTGGGGTACCCGATCCCGCGCATCGCACTGTATCCGATCGCCGTGTTCCTCCTGGGGATCGGGCACGCGTCGAAGATCGTGCTGATCACGCTGGAGTGTCTGTATCCGATCGCCATCAACACCTACTACGGGGTCCGCAACGTCAACCGGCTGCATGTCTGGTCCGCCCAGAACATGGGGGCGAGCCGCGCCCAGATCATCCTCAAGGTGATGGCGCCGGCCGCGGCGCCGTATGTGTTCTCCGGCCTGCGGATCGCGATGCCGATCGCCTTCATCATCACGGTCCTCACCGAGATGGTGAGCTCCACCGAGGGGCTGGGATGGTTGATCCTGTACTCGTCGGCGTCGCTGGTGCAGGCGCGCGTGTTCGCCGGCGTGGCGATCGTCGCCATCATCGGCTTCATCATGGACCGATTGCTTGCGGCGCTGCGCAACCGGCTCATCTTCTGGGAGAAGGAAGCCGCACTGGTCGCGCTGAGGTGAAGCACACATGAGCCGCCCGAAGCGGTGTTTCCGGTGACGCTTCCGTATAAGCGCGCAGACGCCAAGGCCTGGGCGCGCGAGCACATGCGCGGTGTGTGCAACGTGGTCATGCCTACCTTCACGGCCGATGTGCGATCCCTCAACCTTGAGGCGATCCGGCACGACCTGCGGCGATCGGCCGAGCTGGGGTTTTGGGGATCACTCCTGGCCAGCGAGTGCGGAGCCACGCACGAAGAGATGAAAGAGTTCGTCCGGTTCGCAGCCA
>JBOGSE010000346.1:0-3937 GCA_050694895.1 bacterium
ATCGACAATACGATCCAGGCCCTCATCGCCAGTGTCGCACGGTACGAGCCGGTCAGTGTTGCAGCAAGCCGCGCCGGGGCCAGATACATGAACGGGATTGCGGTTAGCAGATAATACATATACGCTGGCCGCCTGCCTGCCGTTGCGAGCAAGAATCCATACGCGAGGACAAAACATGTCAGGATGGTCATGTCGGCCGGATCAACAGCGCGCTGGCGGACCGCACGCACGGCGATGTAAGCAATTGCCGGAAGGGTGATCAGTAAGGTCGGGTTTCCAAACGCGAGGACCAGCCGATACCCTAGTTCATCAACCAAGGTGAAGTAAAACGCGGGCCGTCCCAACCGGACCCACCACCAGGGGGACGTTTGAAACCGCTCTGTGATCGACAGCCCGAGCTGGAACTGCACCATGAAAATATGCTGTCGGACCACGGAGCCAATCCACGAATTGACCAAACCCGACGCCCGAGCCGCGGGGGGTGTACCAATGTACGTTGCAACGTAGATCAGAAACGGCAGCAGGACCAGAGCGAAGACGATTGAGGGACCTTCTTCTCGAGCCGCCCGAGCGACTGCGGCTCCTCCTCCGTCGGCCCGACGCGCGGCGATCTGCCACGCAACCGTCAGAAAGGGTACCGCGATCAGAAACGGCAGCGAGGACCACTTCACGGCGGTCGCGGCGCCGAGCGCCACTCCTGCGGCGACGCGCCAGCGATGCCCGAATAATGCATCGGTCAGGCTCCTGCCGCGTTCTCCTGTCGGGGAAAGCGCCTCGCGGTCGTAGACGCAGAACAGGATCGCCGCTACGGCGAAGAGCGTTGAAAACACATCAGGCATCGCAATCCTGGAGTGGACGAAGTGTACAGGGTCGATGGCGAGAAACCCCGAAGCGAGGACGGCGCCCACAGTCGAGCGCAGCAATTTTCGAGCCAGGAGGTACAGAAGGGCGACTGTCAGAATGCCGGCGACCACCGAGGCGATCCGCCAGCCCAGCGGAGTGTGTCCGAATGTCTGGATCCCCCAGCCGATGAACCACTTGGCCAGCGGCGGGTGTGACTCCGTGTGCTGAAGGGGAAGCCCGCAGTCCGCGGCTCCACGGACGTACCAGCACGCTTCTCGCGTGTAGTGATATTCATCGAAAACCATAAGGGAGGGGACGGTGAGCCGGAAACCGCGGAGACCTGCGGCCACCATGGTGATCGCGGCGAGCGCGACCCAGTCCGCAGCACCCCATTCGCGCGTCATCCGCAATCCCGAAGGCCTCACCAGGGCCTGACCCTGGCGGGAGCCAGCATATCAGTTATCGCGCCGCAGGGCGTAGGCCACAAGCTCATCCACCGACATCACGTGTCCCTCTCGCCAGGCGGCGATGAGCCTCTCCTGCCCAAGGTCTTTCTCGCTAAGACGTGGTCGCGCTTCAGCAATGGACGCGACAGAAGCCAGGTCGGCACCGCTTGACTTCTGAAGGGCCGTCGCTCCGCCGGCCAACCGCGCGGCGCGTTCCAGGTCGCCCTCGTCAGCCGCCAGCGTGGAGAGATCGTCGACCGCCATGACGATCCCCGAGATATCCCGGCCTTCGGCGAACAGCGTCAATGCCTCGACGAACGACCTGTAGGCCGCGTCACGCTCGCCCGTCTTGGCGCCGATCAATCCCAACAGGTGGAGCGCCCACGCAAGGCTGAATTTGTCACCCAGACTGCGCAAGATCGGCAGGCTCACCGCGTAGTGCTCGCGCGCCCCGCTGTAGTTGGCCACGGAGTACTCGAAGTAGGCTAGGCCCCAGTGCACTCTGGCGATGCCGGCTTGATCACCCAACTCCTCGTACAAAGGCAAGCTTTCGAGGTAGAGGGACCGTGCCTTTTCCAGGTCGGTCAGCGCGGCCCCATAGGCGAAGGCCAGGTTGTATAGAGCGTTGGCGATCCCGGCTTTGTCCTTCAGCTCGCGCTGGAGTGATAGATTCTTTTCGTAGAATGCTTCGGCCGCCGCCATGTCGCCCTGCCAGTAGGCGATCCCGCCTGCGGCCTCGAGCGCTTTCGACCACGCTTTCGCGTGGGTGATCACATCCGGCAGCGCCATGATCTTCGTCATGAGCGCTCGCCCTTCGTGCAAATGGCCCCGCATCTGCCAGTAGCGCCACAGGGCCGCGCCCATGCGCAGCGCGATCTCAGTGTGGACGCCTTTCATTGCCCAATCGAGGGCTGCCCGCAGATTGTCGTGCGCATCCTCCAGGCGGTCGAGCCAGACCGGCTGTTCGGGTCCGGGAATGTGGCCCGCCGCTTGTTCGGCGAGCGCCAGGTAGGTCATCGCATGGCGTCGCCGGATCTCCCCCGCTTCCTCGCCGGCTTCCAGGCGCTCTGCCGCGAACTCCCGGATGGTTTCCAGTATCGTGAACCGCGCTTCGCCACGTTCTTCATTCTGGCGGAGGAGGCTCTGATCAACGAGGCCGGCCAGGCCTTCCAAAACGTCGATCCCCAACTCCTCAGCCGGGCCGCAGACAGCGTCGGTCTCTTCCAGTGTGAACGGTCCGACGAAGACGGAGAGGCGCGCCATCAAGCGCTGGCTGCTGCTAGTGAGGAGGTCGTGGCTCCACGCGATCGCGCCACGCAGCGTTTGTTGACGCGCCGGGAGGTCGCGTGCGCCCCCGCACAACAGGCTCAGGCGGTGCCCGAGGCGGGTGAGCATCGCCTGGGGCGGGAGAATCTTGATACGGGCCGCGGCGAGCTCGATGGCCAGGGGCAGGCCGTCCAGCCTAGAGGTGATCTCCGCGACAGCGGGCGCGTTTTCGTTGGTGACGGTGAAGTCGGGTTTGACGGCGACCGCGCGCTGAATGAACAGGGCGACCGCCTCATACTGCGACAGCGACTCGGGGCCGGGAAGGTGCTTCGGATCAGGGAGCTGCAGCGGCGGCACCGGGAACTCTTGCTCGCCGTACAGGCGCAGCGCCGCGCGGCTTGTGACAACGGCCTTCACATCCGGGCCGGCCTTGAGCAGCTCCGCCACGAATGGGGCCGCGGCGACGACCTGCTCGAAATTGTCCAGGACCAGAAGCATCCGCTTATCACGCAGGTACTCCTGGAGGCGCTCGAGGGGTAGGCGGCCGCGCGTGTCCTGCACGCCGAGGCTCTGGGCGACCGTCGGAGCTACGAGCGTGTGGTCGGTAATTGGAGCGAGTGGGACGAAGTACACGCCGTGGGGAAACTCATCGGCGACCTCCGCGGCGAGTTGCAGCGATAACCTGGTCTTCCCAGTTCCTCCCGGACCCGTGAGCGTGAGAAGCCTCGTGGTGTCGAGCAATCGCCGCGCCGCGGCCACCTCTCGCTCCCGGCCGATGAAACTTGTCAGCTGCGTGGGCAGATTATTCGGGGTCGCGTCGAGCGTTCGCGGCGGTGGGAAATCGGTCTGCAGACCAGATAGCACGATCTGAAACAGGCGCTCGGGCCGCTGCAGATCTTTCAGCCGGTGTTCCCCAAGGTCGCGCAGGCTGACACCAGACGGGAGCGCGTGCTCAATGAGCGTTTTGGTCGCCTGCGAGACGAGAATCTGTCCACCCCAGCCCGCGGCGTTGATCCGCGCGGCGCGGTGCACATCCAGTCCTACGTAGTCCCGTCCGACGGGAGTCGCTTCACCGGTGTGCAGACCCATCCGCACCCGCAGCGCTGCCCCGTCCGGCCAGGGGTGGCCTGCCAGAGCCCTCTGCGCGGTAGCGGCCGCCGCAGAGGCGCGCGCGGCGCTCGAGAATGCAACGAAGAAGCTGTCGCCTTCGGTGTTCACTTCGTGGCCGCCCTCGGCCTCGATGGCCGCCCTGAGTAGCCGGCGATGCTCCTCGAGCAAGTTGTTGTAGGATGGTCCCAGCTGCTGAAGGAGCTGGGTCGATCCCTCGATGTCGGTGAAGAGGAAGGTGACCGTGCCGCTTGGCAGCTCCCGGTCGAGGGTCG
>JBOGSE010000347.1:0-2803 GCA_050694895.1 bacterium
ATTTCACGGCATGGCGTGAGATACCCGCGCGATCGGCCGTCTTTGCCGACATCCCGTCGTCGGTCGATCCGCGGCTGGCCGCTGCGCTGCGCGCGGCGGGAATCGAGTCGCTCTACAGCCACCAGGCTGAGGCGTTCGAAGTCGCGCGGTCGGGAAAACACTTGGTCGTCGTCACACCGACCGCATCGGGCAAGACCCTCTGCTACAATCTCCCGGTCCTCAACACACTGCTCGCCCAGCCCGAAGCCCGCGCGGTCTACCTGTTTCCCACAAAGGCCCTCTCTATGGATCAAGTGGACGAACTCCAGATGCTCGTCGGCGCGCTGAGGGCCGATATCAAGGCCTTTACGTACGACGGCGACACTCCGGGCGCGGCGCGGCGGGCCATCCGGACCGCCGGACACGTCGTGGTCACCAACCCGGACATGCTCCACGCCGCGATCCTGCCTCATCACACGAAGTGGCTTCGCCTCTTCGAGAATCTGCGCTACATCGTGATCGATGAGCTGCACACGTACCGCGGCCTGTTTGGGAGCCACGTGGCGAACGTGCTGCGGCGGCTGCGCCGCATCTGCGCGTTCTACGGGAGCCATCCGCAAGTCGTCTGCGCGTCGGCAACGATCGGGAACCCCAAAGAGCTTGCCGAGCGGCTCCTCGAGGACGACGTCGTCCTGATCGACACGAATGGCGCACCGTCGGGACCCAAGGTCATCGCTTTTTACAATCCGCCGGTGATCAACCGCGAGCTCGGCATCCGCCGCGACGCAATACTCGAAGCCGAGCGGCTCGCCACCGAATTCATCCGCAGCCGGATTCCGCTCATCGCGTTTGCGCGGAGCCGCCGCACCGCCGAGCTCCTTACGACCGGGTTCAAAACGGCTGCGGTCATGAACCAGATCGCGCCCGAGCGCATCGCCGGGTACCGCGCGGGCTATCTCCCATCGGAACGTCGCGACATCGAGCGCGGCCTCCGCGATGGCGACGTGCTCGCCGTCGCGGCGACCAACGCCCTGGAACTGGGTATCGACATCGGCCGGCTGCAGGCCGCGCTGCTCGTCGGCTACCCGGGCACGATCGCCTCGACCTGGCAGCAGGCCGGCCGCGCCGGACGCACCCAGGACCTGGCCGTCGCCATTCTCATCGCGACGAGCAATCCGCTCGACCAGTACATCGTGCGGCATCCCGAGTACTTCTTCGGACAGTCGCCCGAGGTCGGACTGGTGAATCCGGACAACCTCTATGTCCTCACCAGCCACGTGCGCTGCGCGGCGTTCGAACTGCCGATCAATGACGGCGAGCGTTTTGGACCGAACACGCTGCCTGAAGTCCTCGACTATCTGGCGAGCCAGCAGATCGTGCACCACGAGGGCGACCGCTGGCACTACGTTGCCGACGCCTACCCGGCCCAGGATGTGTCGCTTCGTAGCGCCTCGACCGAGAACGTCGTCATCATCGACACGACCGATACGGCACCGCGCGTGGTCGGGGAGGTGGATCTGGCCAGCGCACCTGGGCTTGTCCATGAAGATGCGATCTACATGCATCTCGCCCAGCAGTACCATGTCGATCGCCTTGCATGGGAGGAACGGAAGGCCTACGTGCACCGGGTCGATGTGGATTACTACACGACGGCAGAGATTGCGGTAGACATCAGAGTCTTGCAGCAGTTCGCGGCCGGCGCCGGCGCGTGCCCTCCGGCGCACGGCGAAGTGGTGGTGACTTACCGGCCCACGATCTTCAAGAAGCTCACACTTCGGCGGCACGAGAACGTCGGCTGGGGGCCGATCCATCTGCCGGAGTCGACACTGCACACCTCCGCGTACTGGACCACGCTGCCCGAGCTGCGCCTCCCGCGCGAGGAGGTACAGGGCGTGTTGATCGGGCTCTCGCATGCGCTGGCCCACGTCGCCGCGCTCTTTCTCATGTGCGATCCACGGGACCTCGGCCGTACGTACGAGATCCAGTCGCCCCATACCGGACGGCCGACGATCTTTCTGTACGAGGCGATCCCAGGCGGCGTTGGGTTCGGCGAACGATTGTTCCGCATGCATCCCCATCTCCTGACGGCCGCCCGCGATCTCATCGCGGCATGCCCGTGCGAGGGTGGGTGTCCGTCGTGCGTCGGCCCGGTCCTGGAAGTCGGCAGTACCGGCACGGCCCGCGCACTGGAGATCCTGGATACTCAGCTCACCCGCGGTGCTGCGCGATAGGCTCGCAGCCCTGGGTGTGCTCGGGCGCCCGCCCATCGCGCCGGGGCGCGATCGTGACGGCCCCCCGTTCGAGGTGCGCCGCAGCGCGCGGACGGTCGGTGAGATCTTCGGCCGAGCGGGTCCGCACGCATCCGACGCCGCTGCGGTCTACCTCGACACCGAGACCACGGGCCTGGCAGGCGGGACCGGGACGATTCCCTTTCTCATCGGCTTGGCCAGCGTCCAGGACGGAGAAGTTGTCACCGAACAATACTTCCTGCGCCGGTTGTCGGGCGAGGTGGACATGCTCGAAGCCGTCCGCGACCGGCTGTCGGACGCCGACGCGCTGGTCACGTTCAACGGTCTCCGCTTTGACTGGCCGATTCTCGAAGCGCGATTCATCATGTGCAGGATGCGGTTGGATCCGCCCGCGCTGCATCACGATCTCATGAGCGCGGCGCGGCGCCTGTGGTACCGGCCGCTCGGGACGTACCGGCTGTCTGTCATCGAGCGGCAGGCGCTGGACATCGAGCGCGGGACTGATATCGATTCGTCTCAGATACCGGGGATCTACCTGGAGTATCTGCGCACGGGGGACGGAGGTCTGCTCGATC
>JBOGSE010000348.1:0-2803 GCA_050694895.1 bacterium
ATTTCACGGCATGGCGTGAGATACCCGCGCGATCGGCCGTCTTTGCCGACATCCCGTCGTCGGTCGATCCGCGGCTGGCCGCTGCGCTGCGCGCGGCGGGAATCGAGTCGCTCTACAGCCACCAGGCCGAGGCGTTCGAAGTCGCCCGGTCGGGACGGCACCTGGTCGTCGTCACACCGACCGCATCGGGCAAGACCCTCTGCTACAATCTGCCGGTCCTCAACACACTGCTCGCCGAGCCCGAAGCCCGCGCGCTCTACCTGTTTCCCACAAAGGCCCTCTCGATGGATCAGGTGGACGAACTCCAGATGCTCGTCCGCGCGCTGAACGCCGACATCAAGGCCTTTACATACGACGGCGACACTCCGGGCGCGGCGCGGCGGGCCATCCGGACCGCCGGGCACGTCGTGGTCACCAACCCGGACATGCTCCACGCGGCGATCCTGCCCCATCACACGAAGTGGCTCCGCCTCTTCGAGAATCTGCGCTACATCGTGATCGATGAACTGCACACGTACCGCGGCCTGTTTGGGAGCCATGTGGCGAACGTGCTGCGGCGGCTGCGCCGCATCTGCGCGTTCTACGGGAGCCATCCGCAAGTCGTCTGCGCGTCGGCGACGATCGGGAACCCGAAAGAGCTCGCCGAGCGGCTCCTCGAGGAGGACGTCACCCTGATCGACACGAACGGCGCGCCGTCGGGACCCAAGGTCATCGCCTTCTATAATCCGCCGGTGATCAACCGCGAGCTCGGCATCCGCCGCGATGCGATACTCGAAGCCGAGCGTCTCGCAACCGAATTCATCCGCAACCAGATTCCGCTCATCGCGTTTGCGCGGAGCCGCCGCACCGCCGAGCTCCTCACGACCGGGTTCAAGACGGCTGCGGTCATGAACCAGATCGCGCCCGAGCGCATCGCCGGGTACCGCGCGGGCTATCTCCCATCGGAGCGTCGCGACATCGAGCGCGGCCTCCGCGAGGGTGACGTGCTCGCCGTCGCGGCGACCAACGCCCTGGAACTGGGTATCGACATCGGCCGGCTGCAGGCCGCGCTGCTCGTTGGCTACCCGGGCACGATCGCCTCAACCTGGCAGCAGGCGGGCCGCGCGGGACGCACCCAGGACCTGGCCGTCGCCATGCTCATCGCGACGAGCAATCCGCTCGACCAGTACATCGTGCGGCATCCCGAGTACTTCTTCGGACAGTCGCCTGAGGTCGGCCTGGTGAACCCGGACAACCTCTATGTCCTCACCAGCCACGTGCGCTGCGCGGCGTTCGAACTGCCGATCAACGACGGCGAGCGCTTTGGACCGAACACGCTGCCCGAAGTCCTCGACTATCTGGCGAGCCAGCAGATCGTGCATCACGAGGGCGACCGCTGGCACTACGTTGCCGACGCTTACCCGGCCCAGGATGTGTCGCTTCGTAGCGCCTCGCCCGAGAACGTCGTCATCATCGACACGACCGATACGGCGCCGCGCGTGGTCGGGGAGGTCGATCTGGCCAGCGCGCCTGGGCTCGTTCATGAAGATGCGATCTACATGCATCTCGCTCAGCAGTATCATGTCGACCGCCTCGCATGGGAGGAACGGAAGGCCTACGTGCACCGCGTCGATGTAGACTACTACACCACGGCAGAGATTGCGGTAGACATCAGGGTCTTGCAGCAGTTCGCGGCCGGTGCCGGCGCGTGCCCTCCGGCGCACGGCGAAGTGGTAGTGACCTACCGGCCCACGATCTTCAAGAAGCTCACGCTCCAGCGGCACGAGAACGTCGGCTGGGGGCCGATCCACCTGCCGGAGTCGACGCTGCATACCTCCGCGTACTGGACCACGCTGCCGGAGCTGCGGATCCCGCGCGAGGAGATACAGGGCGTGTTGATCGGGCTCTCGCATGCGCTGGCCCACGTCGCCGCGCTCTTTCTCATGTGCGATCCGCGCGACCTCGGCCGTACGTACGAGATCCAGTCGCCCCATACGGGACGGCCGACGATCTTTCTGTACGAGGCGATCCCTGGCGGTGTTGGGTTCGGCGAACGATTATTCCGCATGCATCCCCAGCTCCTGACGGCCGCCCGCGATCTCATCGCGGCATGCCCGTGCGAGGGTGGGTGCCCGTCGTGCGTCGGCCCGGTCCTGGAAGTCGGCAGTGCCGGCAAAGCCCGCGCACTGGAGATCCTGGATACTCGACTCACCCGCGGTGCTGCGCGATAGGCTCGCAGCCCTGGGTGTGCTCGGGCGCCCGCCCATCGCGCCGGCACGCGATCGTGACGGCCCCCCGTTTGAGGTGCGCCGCAGCGCGCGGACGGTCGGTGAGATCTTCGGCCGAGCGGGCCCGCACGCATCCGACGCCGCCACGGTCTACCTGGACACCGAGACCACGGGCCTGGCAGGTGGGACCGGGACGATTCCCTTTCTCATCGGCCTGGCCAGCGTCCAGGGCGGAGAAGTTGTCACCGAGCAGTACTTCCTGCGCCGGTTGTCGGGCGAAGTGGACATGCTCGAAGCCGTCCGCGACCGGCTGTCGGACGCGGACGCGCTGGTCACGTTCAACGGTCGCCGCTTTGACTGGCCGATTCTCGAAGCGCGATTCATCATGTGCAGGATGCGGTTGAATCCGCCCGCGCTCCATCACGATCTCATGAGCGCGGCGCGGCGCCTGTGGTACCGGCCGCTCGGTACGTACCGGCTGTCTGTCATCGAGCGGCAGGCGCTGGACATCGAGCGCGGGACTGATATCGATTCGTCTCAGATACCGGGGATCTACCTGGAGTATCTGCGCACGGGGGACGGAGGTCTGCTCGATC
>JBOGSE010000349.1:0-1386 GCA_050694895.1 bacterium
TCATGCAAAAGACCGCGGCCCCCGAAGGCGGACACAACGGGAGCACAGTGATTCCCATCGAGGGGATGCGCTGCGCCTCCTGCGTGCACACGGTTGAAACCGCACTCTCGCATCTCGAGGGTGTCAAGCGGGCCACTGTCAACCTCGGAGCGGAAAAGGCCTTCGTTGACTACGATCCTCACAAGGTGACGCTGCGGCAGATGGAGCAGGCGATCACCGGCGTCGGGTACGGGGTGGCAAGGGAGGCGCTGGCCCTCAAGGTCACCGGCATCAACTCCGCGAGTTCTGCTCAGCAGATCGAAGCGGCAGTCCGTGATCTCGATGGCGTCGCGAGCGTGACCGTGAACCTGACGGCCGGGACGGTGCGCGTTGAGTATGTTCCTGGCGCGCTCACTGCGGCAGACGTCAAACGGGCCATCCGAGACCTGGGCTATGAAGTTGAGGAGCCCCTGGAGGGTGTTGCGGCGGTGGACCGCGAGCGTGAGGCCCGGCAACGGGAACTCCGCCGCCAGAGCCGGAACATGCTGCTCGCCTGGCCGTTGAGCCTGCTGGTCATGCTCGGGACATTCAGGGACTACCTGCCTTGGGGCCTGACCCCGTTGGTCCCCGAGATCTTGAACAACCGTCTATTGCTTTGGGTGTTGACCACCCCGGTGGTCTTCGGCCCCGGGTGGCAGTTCTTCGTGCACACCTACCGCGGCCTCCGCCACGGCGTGACAGATATGAACCTGCTCTACGCGGTGGGGATCGGCGCCGCGTATCTCATCGCAGTGCTGAACACCGTCTGGCCAGATGCAGGCTTCGGCGGTCCCCAGGCGACGTTCTACGAAGCCGCCGCCCTGCTGACCGCGTTCATCGTCCTCGGACGGTTCCTCGAGGCTCTTACCCGCGGGCGGACCTCCGAAGCCATCCGGAAGCTCATGGGTCTGCAGCCTAAAATCGCGCGGGTCATGCGGAACGGCGAAGAGATGGAAATCCCCGCCGATGAGGTCGAGGTCGATGACGTTGTCGTCGTGCGGCCCGGTGAGCGCATTCCCGTGGACGGGATGGTCGTCGATGGCTACTCCGCGGTGGACGAGTCCATGCTCACCGGCGAGTCGATGCCCGTGGAGAAGCAGGCCGGAGGCGAGGTCTTCGGCGGCACGGTGAACAAGACCGGCGCGTTCAAGTTCCGGGCCACCAGGGTGGGCAAGGACACGGCGCTCGCCCAGATCATCAGGCTCGTCGAGGATGCGCAGGCCAGTAAGGCTCCCCTCCAACAACTGGCCGACGTGGTGGCCGGTTACTTCATCCAGGGCGTTCTGGTGCTGGCCCTCCTGACCTTCCTCTTCTGGTTCTTCGCCGGATACCAGGCGTTCTTTGATCCCTCCACGCGGTTCGCGCTCA
>JBOGSE010000350.1:0-4233 GCA_050694895.1 bacterium
GCCTGTGCGTCGCCGGGGTCATGCGTCGCGAAGAGCACGGCCCGGCCGCCCGCGCCCTGGCGGATCATCGCGGTAAGCCGTCGCGCGGCGTCGAGATCGAGACCGGTGAACGGCTCGTCGAGGATCACCAGCTGCGGGTCGTGGAGTAAGACACGCGCGAGGTCAACCTGCTGCCGCTGCCCGCGCGAGAGGATCCGCGCCCGCCGGCCGCGCAGCGGTTCCAGGCCGGTGGCGCCGATCGTGGGTTCAACAGACGACGCCGGAAGGCCGTAGAGCCCGGCGAAGAATCGAAGGTTCTCCTCCACGGTCAGACCGTCATAGAGCAGGGACTCATGCGGCAGCAGCCCGATGCGACGGCGCACGGTCGCCGGTAGGGCCGCCGGCTCTTCAAACCAGACGACCGAGCCTCGGGTGGGCTGGGTCAGCGTCGCCACCAGACGCAGCAAGGTCGACTTCCCCGATCCGTTGGCGCCCAGCACGGCAACCGTCTCGCCCCTTCGTACGTACAGATCGATGCCGCGGAGCACCGGCCGGTGGTCATAGGCTTTGGTGACGCCGGAGAGCCGGACCGCGACTTCACCGGCAGGCAGGTCACTCACCCCAGCCGATCAACGAGCGCCTCGACCGACTCGATGCGGTGGAGGAAAAAGGGGTAGCCGCGGTACCCGGTGACGTCCGCCTCTTCCTGGCGGCGGTCCGCGCGGCGCAGCGCGTCCTGGACCGTCACGATCTGGTCGGCGACCGCAACCTGGAGGATGGTGTTGATCTCGCGAATGCGCTGCGTCGCGGCGCGCCGCTCGCGCCGTGTCAATCCATCGGACTTCTCGATCCCTCGGATCAGCGACCACTTCTCGGCAACGAGCTCGCGATGTGGTCCGCTGTCCGCGGAGAGAAACCGGTCGGGATTGTGCTGGAGGTCGAGCAGCGTGCGCTGAAGCCGATAGCGCTCGTGAGCGGGCGGGGCCGAGTCGCGGAACGGCAGGAACAGCGTGGCCGTGGCAACCGCATACGCCGGTGGGGCGATCCCAAAGAACTCTCGCACGATCGTGTCGGTCGCACGGTCGTACCGGCCGCCGCCGATTCCGTGGATGAACAGGTCGGCTACGGCCAGGCGCGCGAACGCCGTCATGGTGAGCGCGCGAGGTCGCAGTGGGACGGCTGCGAACGCCGGATCATCCGGGTCAGACGGCAGGGGCCCGACGTCGCGATCGCGCGCCACCAGACGTCCGGTACGCGTGTCCACGTACAGCGGCCAGCGCCGGCCCTCGCCAACGTACCAGAATGGGGCCTCCACGCGGTCCCGCTCCACGTCCAGATCGGGAAACGGCTGCGCCGGGGTCCGCACCCCGTAGTGTTCGCGATACGCGGCAAGACACGCGTTGTGGACCGACGCGAAGCGATGAGGGTCCTGGAGGATCGCGCTCGCGAACCGGCGGAACGATCTCGAGCGGGCCAGGGACGAGACCGGAATGTCCAGGTACGGCCTCGGTCCCTCCAGCGCGCGGCGCCACGCGGTCACCGCTCCCGGCAGTCTTGCGCCGGCGGGCGGGGGCAGGTGCATCTGCGCCCGGTGCCACCCCTCGACCGCGGCGGGCTCCGCGATGGTAGACAGGTGACCATCGATCGCCGCGGCGAACGCGCGCCACTCCTCCGCGGTCGGCGACGGCAGCAGTTCCGCGGGTACCTCCTGACCCGGGTGCGTCAGTGTCACACGCGCCCGCGCGAGGCGACCGTCGGCCCTGGGCACGTCCGCGTCGATCTCGTCGGTGGCGTCGCTGTCCACGATGCCGTTGAGGCCGACGCCCTCGGGTGGGACCAGGCGCGCCATCGCCAGATACTTGATCCAGATGCCCGCGTGCACCAAAATCGGTTGATGTCCCGTGACATACACGACGTCCGATCCGAACGCGGGGACCGAACAGCCCAGCGCGCGGGTGTACGCCGCGGCCATCGGCAAGATCTCGTCGCGGGCGTTGCGGCGCAGATCACCGAGGCGGATACCGGCGATCTCCACCGTCACCGCGTCGAGGGCTGCGCGGTTTGCTCTGGCGAGCTGGGGCCACACGGCAAACGGCGGTGTGCTCACCGCCGCGGGCGAGGTGCTCGGGATGTCGAGTCCCATCGCAGGCCACTCGATCGACCCGGCGGGCGGCGGACTCATCAGAGTATGCCGTCCCACCGGACCACTCCGATTTCCTCGCGGCAGACGAACGGTTCACCATACTCCCGCCCGATCAGATGGCCGAAGTACCGGGCGTAGTTCCGGACCGCGTCCAGAATCCATGCATTGCCGCGCTCGTCGCTGAATTGCGACGCGTAGGTGATGATGGCGGCCATCTTCGTATCCATGTAGGCGGAGATATCGACAATAAACGACGGCTGCACGTGCAGACTGTAGTGCGTGCTGAAGAAATGGTACACGCGGCGGGGGTAGTGCGGCTCGCCGCGCATGTCGGTCTTGGTGAGCTTCGCCCAGAATCGCGCGGCCTCACCCAACGCGGCGGCGGCAACGTGGTCGGGATGCGCGTCCACCCAGTATGGGATGAAGAGCGCATCCGGCCGCACGTCGCGAATGACCTCCGCGACCACTCGCCGTGCCTCCAGCGTGTGTTCCAGCGAGCGATTTGGAAGATCGAGGGGGATCCGGCGGCTCACCCCCAGAAGCCCGGCGGCTTTCGCGGCTTCGACGGCGCGGCGCTCGGGCGTACCCATCGGCGTCGGCTCGCCGTTCGTCAGGTCGCAGAGCACCACCTCGTGCCCCTGCGCCAGCAGCAGGCAGATCGTGCCACCCATCGCAATCTCGACGTCATCGGGATGCGGGCCTATGGCGAGGAGACGAGCCACCGCTGCACCTCGCGCTCCAGCACGTCGTTGTAATACTGCCGCCTAACGGCGGCAACATCCAGCCCGCCCCAGAACCGCCGCTGCGGATTCTTGTAGATCCGGGGCGTGGCCAGTTCCCTGATCCGCAACCGGTGATGCGCGGCCTGAATCCACACCTGCAGCGGCATCCCATAAGACGGTTCCGTGAGGTGCAGACGGCGCAACGCCTCGACACGATAGGCCTTGAACCCGCAGAACGCATCGGTCATCGCGTAGCCGGTCATCGCGCGCAGCCGCGCCGTGATCTCCCGATTGAGGTGTTCTCGATCGGGAGGCGCCGGATCGCCCCCGACCGCCGGATCGAGGTAGCGGCTGCCCGAGACGATATCCGCGTCATCGAGTGCGGCCAGGAACTGGGGAATCTGGGACGGCTCATGCTGGGCGTCACAGTCGATGGTGACGACAGCGTCGTAGTCCCGCGGCGCGGCGTACGCGAAACCGTCAATGAGCGACTGCCCATAGCCGAGGTTGGTGGTATGGGTGATGACCGAGACCTCCGGGTAGCGCCGCAGGATCTCGGGCGACCGGTCGGTCGACCCGTCGTCCACCACGAGGACATCGGCGGACGGCGCGGCGGCGCGGACCTCCTCGAGCACCTGTCCCAAGGTCCCCTCCTCGTTGAACAACGGGATGACCACGAGCGTGCGCCGCATCTTCGTGCACAACGCCAGGGGGGCGTTCCCGGATTCCTGCCTCAGAGGATCTTGACGCCGTTGATCTGCAGCTTGAACCCGCACCCCAGGAATTGGGCGGCGCGCCGGCACATGAGCATGCGCGCGAGGAAGATCTCGAAGTACTCCATGACCTGAGAGATCGCGGTATCGATGGTGAGCTCGAGGGTGACCGTCTTGCTCTTTTCGTCCACGCGCAGGAACGAGTGCTCGACCGCGTAGTTGACCCGATCGTGGATGTCGAACGTTTTCGGGTCGGGATTGCGCACCCGGCTGCGGTGCACGTCGGATTTATCGGCGAGGATCACGGCCGCACCCACCGTGCTCACCGGCTCGCCGTGCCGCTCCTCGTGGTTGCCGATGGCCCCCATCACCTGGGCCCGCTCGTCGGGGGCCATCCCCAGGCGCAGGAGGATGCGGTCGGCCAGCACGGCCCCGGTGTGCTCGTGGTTGGCGCGGCTGACCAGGTTGCCCATGTCGTGCAGGTAGGCGCCGATCGCGGCCAGCTGCACCGTGCGCTCGTCGTGCGCCAGACGGCGGAGTACGTTGGCAGCGATATTGGACGTCAGCGTCGCGTGTCGCAGTCCGTGCTCGGTGTAGCCGATGACACCCGTGTACTCGTTCGCCTTGGTAATGAAGGCCTCGACCTCGGCGTCCTTTTTCACATCGTCGAGAGTGG
>JBOGSE010000351.1:0-1970 GCA_050694895.1 bacterium
CCGCGCTCGCCGTGCGGGACCTTGAGGGACGTATCGCGGACCTCGCGCGCCTTCTCGCCGAAGATCGCTCGGAGCAGCCGCTCTTCCGCGGTCAGCTCGGTCTCGCCCTTGGGCGTGACCTTCCCGACCAGGATGTCCCCGGCGCGGACCTCGGCGCCGATGCGGATGATCCCGCGCTCATCCAGGTCGCGCAGGGCCTCCTCGCCGACGTTTGGGATGTCCCGCGTGATGTCCTCGGGGCCGAGCTTCGTGTCGCGGGCCTCCACCTCGTACTCCTCGATGTGGATGGAGGTAAACAGGTCTTCGCGCACCAGCCGCTCGCTGATGACGATCGCGTCCTCGTAGTTGTAGCCCTCCCAGGGCATGAACGCCACCAGCACGTTGCGGCCGAGCGCCAGCTCCCCCTGGTCGGTGCAGGGTCCATCCGCCAGGATCTCGCCCTCGCGCACCTCGGCGCCGCTGCGCACGACCGGGACCTGATTGATGCACGTGCCCTGATTGCTCCGCTGGTACTTGATGAGCGGGTACTCGTCGGTATCACGACCGACCTTGACGACGATCTGGTCGCCACTCACCGACTCGACGACGCCGGGCCGGCGGGCCGCGACGACCGCGCCGCTGTCAACGGCCGCGCGGTGTTCCACACCTGTCCCGACGCGTGGCGCCTCGTTCTGGAGCAGCGGGACCGCCTGACGCTGCATGTTCGAGCCCATGAGCGCCCGGTTGGCATCATCGTGCTCGAGGAACGGAATCAATGCCGTCGCCACCGAGACGAGCTGCTTGGGGGAAACGTCCATATAGTCGACTTCGTCGGGACGGACAAGCTTGATCTCGTGGCCGTGTCGCGCCGTGACCCGGGGCCCGACGAGCTGGCCGTCGTCGTCGATGGGGGCATTCGCCTGCGCGATCGTGTACTGATCCTCTTCATCGGCCGCCAGGAACTTGATCCGGCGGGAGACGGCGCCGTCCTTCACCTCGCGGTACGGCGTCTCAATGAACCCGAGCGGGTTCACCCGCGCGAACGTGGCGAGTGAGGAGATCAGGCCGATGTTCGGCCCCTCAGGCGTCTCGATCGGACACATGCGCCCATAGTGCGAGGTGTGGACATCGCGGACCTCAAAGCCCGCGCGCTCGCGCGACAGGCCGCCGGGCCCCAGCGCCGACAGGCGGCGCTTGTGCGTCAGCTCGGCCAGGGGATTGGTCTGGTCCATGAACTGCGAGAGCTGGCTTGAGCCAAAAAACTCTTTAATGGCGGCCACGACCGGCCGGATGTTGATGAGCTGCTGCGCCGTCACCTGGCCGGGCTCCTGGATCGTCATGCGCTCCCGGATCACGCGCTCCATCCGCAGCATGCCGATCCGGAACTGGTTCTGCAGCAGCTCGCCCACCGACCGCACGCGGCGGTTGCCGAGATGATCGATGTCGTCCACCGAGGCCTCGGCGTCGCCGCCGGCCAGCCGCATCAGGTAGCGGATGATCTCGACGATGTCTTCTTTGGTCAGGATGCGGGTGTCGGGATCGACGCGGAGGCCCAGCTTCTTGTTGAGCTTGTGGCGGCCCACGCGGCCCAGGTCGTAGCGCCGGGGCTCGAAGAACAGGGTCTGCAGCAGGGTCCGCGCGCTGTCGACGGTCGGAGGGTCGCCCGGGCGCAGCCGGCGGTAGATCTCGATCAGCGCCTCTTCCCGATTGTGAGTGCTGTCTTTGTCGAGGGTCGCGCGGAGGAACCGGTCCTCGCCGTAGAGTTTGACGATCTTCTCATCGGTCTCATACCCGACCGCCCGCAGCAGGGCCGTCGCCGGCAGCTTGCGGGTGCGGTCGATGCGGGCGTAGAGGACCCCGGCCGCGTCCGCCTCCAGCTCCAGCCATGCGCCCCGATGGGGGATGACCACGGCGGTTGGGAGCGGACGCCCCGAGGCATCGGGCGAGAAGCTGTAGTAGGCGCCGGGGGAGCGGACGAGCTGGCTGACGAC
>JBOGSE010000352.1:0-1230 GCA_050694895.1 bacterium
GGACGATGGCATTTGCGATTGCCGTGTCGCTGCTGGTGTCCTACACGCTCGACCCGGCCATGTCGGCGCGCTGGCTTGCGCCAAAACGCCGGCCCAAGCCGGCAGAGACTGGTGACCCCGTGCAGGACGGGTCCGCTGCGACGGATGCGAGAGCGGGACATCGGCGCGGCCGACTCACGGCCATCCTCGAAGCAGGCTACCACCGTTTGCTGTCCGCCTCGCTGCGCCGCCGGTGGGTCGTCGTGGCGCTGAGCCTTGTAACGCTGTTCAGTATCGCCCCCCTGGGCGCCATGGTGAACCAGAACTTCCTTCCGGAAGACGACGAGTCGCAGTTCGACGTGGTCGTGCGCGCGCCGGAGGGCTGGAACCTGGACGCTACGGCGCGACTCGGCGATGCGATAGCGGCGGAGATCCGGCGCATGGACGTTGTGCAGAGAACGGTGGTCACCGTGGGCGACAATGCGGAGCGCAACGCCAACAGGTTCACGCTCTTTGTCGGGATGACCGATGTGAACGAGCGATCGATCAGCCAGCACGCCTTGATGGATCGGGTGCGGAAGGAAGTGCTGCCCCGGTACGCGCACCTCGGCCTGAGGACGTTGGTCGCCCCGGCCTCGGATTTTGGCGGCGGCGGGGCATTTCAGCCGGTTGAATACGTTATCAGCGGCCCTGATCTCTCGGTTCTGACCCGCGCGGCCACAGAGGGTGAGCGCATTCTCAACACCATCCCAGGTGTGGTTGACGTGAACTCCACCCTTGTCGGCGGCAAGCCGCAGGTGGGAATCTCCATCGATCGCGACCGCGCCGCGGACCTGGGCGTCAGCGTGCAGGAGGCGGCCACGGCGCTCCGCGTCTTCATCGCCGGCGTGGAAACCTCGCAGTACGCCGAGGCCGGTCAGCAGTACGACATCTACGTGCGGGCGGACCCGTCTTATCGCCATGATGTGGCCGCGCTCGATCGCCTGACGGTCGGGTCGACGAAGTTGGGGAGCATCCCCTTGAGCCAGGTGGTCCGGATCGAGCCGGGCATGGGCCCATCATCGATCGACCGGTACAACCGTCGCCGGCAGGTCACGCTGACGGCAGGTCTCCTGCCTGGAACGTCCCAGGTAGGGGCGCTAGTGGCCCTCGACGGGAAGATCAAGGCGTTGGGTCTGGGGCCGGCATACACCACCGCCTTCGCGGGCCAGGCGCAAGAGCAGGGGCGCCAGGCGCAGGCATTCATGCTGG
>JBOGSE010000353.1:0-4837 GCA_050694895.1 bacterium
CATCGAGCACGCCCCAGTACCCGCTTCGGAACGTCCTGGGGTCGGCCGCTGTCCCGACGCCGACCGTGTATACGCGGACGCCTCTGCGGCGCGCCTCCTCCGCGGCCTCTAGCGGCGGAACGCCGTCGCTTGCGCGCCCGTCGGACAAGAGCACCGCGACAGCGACAGGCTGCCCCGGAGCGATGGTCTGTCCCGGCGGCGCGGCCGTATTCCCCTCGCCGGTTACCGCGCGGACGCCTTCCATCAGACCGGTGCCGAGCTGCGTGCGGAGTTGGGTGGTCAGGCCGCGGATCCCGTCTTGCAGCCTGGCCCGATCGAGCGTAAGCGGAACCACGAGCGTCGCGTAATTGCCGAAACTGACCAGCGCAACGCGGCTCGAGCGCGGGAGTCGTTTCGCGAACTCTAGAGCCGCCGTTTTGGCCGCCTCGATACGACTAGGGGGGATGTCGGACTCTTCCATGCTGCGGCTGATGTCGATGATCAGCACTACCGGCCGTCCTGCCGGGATCGGCCACGGGACCATGGGGCCGGCAGCGCCCACGACGGTAGCGGCGAGGGCCAGGAGGAAGATGGCGGCAGGGAGGTGACGCCTCACGGGACCGGCGTGTGCCGCGGCCTCGGCCACGAGCCAGAGTGGGTAGCGCACGGCGCCGCGCGCGGGTTTGCGGCGCAGCGCCGAGAGATAGAGAACGATCAGGCCGCCGAGCGCCAACAGGAGCCAGAGGAGCGCAGGGTGCTGCCAGGACAACAGTCCGTGCCTCCCGTCTACTCAGCGCGGCGAGTAACCTTGCTCATGATCGCGTCTGCCTTCCACTGGCTTCCGCAGCCCTTTAAATATGGAGATCGGAAGGTACGCCGACACGATCCAGTTCGGCGCGTCCACGATCTCGCTGATCTTCAGATCCACCACCACGCTCGACAGCACGTAGGCATCCTCGCGCGAGAGGGCATAGGTCCTGGTCAGGTGATCAATCATGGCGCGCAGCGCGTCTTTCGCGTCCTGCATCAGATCCGGACCGACCCCGGTCGTGGCGAAGTATCCCTTGCGGTCGTGCTTCCTCGTCAGCGGACCCGGGACGTAGAACTGCGGGGCCGGCAGGTTCGCGCCCTTCACGACGTTGAACCGCAGCGTGAACTCCATCGGCGACTCGATGCCCGTGACGCACACCTCGCCGTCCCCCTGGGCCGCGTGGCAGTCGCCGGCCGAGAACAGCGCACCGGCAACCTGCACCGGCAGCAGCAGCCTGGTCCTCTTGTTCAGGTGGCGGATGTCCATGTTGCCCCCGAAGCGCCCCGGCGGCAGGACGAAGTGCTCGCCCGGCTCGGCGGGGCAGACGCCCATGACGCCACAAAACGGATCGAGCGGGATAACGATGTCCTTGCCTAGCGACGTGGTCTTGGCGTTGGACAGATCCCAGTGACGGATGTAGGGACCCGGAAAGTCCTCGGACAGCAGTCCCAGCCCGGGAAGGATGCCGTTCCAGCCCCAGCCCTTCGTGCGCAGGTCGAGGATCTCGACCTCGAGCGCGTCGCCCGGGCCGGCGCCCTTCACGTAGATCGGCCCGGCCAGGGGATAGATCCGGTCGAAGTCCACGGAGGTGAGCACCGACGCGTCGCACCCGGGCGTCACCTGACCGTCCGTGACGTCTTTCGTCTCGCAGGTCACCACATCGCCGGGGTTGATCTCGATCGCCGGCGGAAGGTCCTTGTTCCATTTGTAGTGGAACCTGGCTGGAGACAGGACGTGCTCGGCCATAAGAATCCCTCCCTGGTGAAGTACCGTTTTCTGCCGCGATGTGAGGGCAGGTCGATGGTTACGGTCTGACGTCCGCCGGAAACCGGCTGATGATCGCGTCGTGGACGTCTCGTGCGAGGCGAAAGGCCTCTTCAGCTTCATCACGCGATGGCTCATCGGGTTCGCCGGGATAACGGAACTTCCAGGCGTACTCGGTCAGGACCGCTGCCCGCCGCAGCACAGGTTCGAGACCTGAATCAATCGCCGCACATTGCTCCCCAATCTCGATCAGGTTGTGAGTCTTCCGAAACGGACGATCATGCCACGCCAGAAACGCCTTCATGGATTTCTCCGCCAGTTGCTGGCAGTGAAAGGTGATGTCCGCAGCCAGCCGCGGATCCCCCGTGCGCTCGAACTCCGCGGCGCGCAGATCCAGCGCGGCCCTGACCAGCCACGCCCGGGTCTCCGCCGCGCGCGCCGGATCATGCAGCATAGAGGAGCTTTCCCTCGCGCAGCACCGTCGCCGGGAGCGAGGCGGCCAGGTGCCCCCGGCTGTCGAACCGGGTCCTTGTCCAGACGAGCACATCTGCGGCGGCGCCCGTGCCCCAGAGACGTTCGTAGGCCAGACGGCTGCGTTGTCGCTCGGGCGAGGCGTCGTCAGACACGATCACCAGCAGGTCATAGTCACTATCTGGGCCGGAGTCGTTGCGCGCCTTCGAGCCGAAGAGATAGATCCGATCAGGCCGGTAGGCTTCGATCAGGCGGCGTACGACCTCAGCAAGGATGGGGTCGCGTCTCAGCAGATCAGATTCCTTATCGCGTCTTGGGTGGGCCTCTTCGAGCCACCGGTCGACAGCCGCCTTGTGGAATCGCCAGTGGCGCCCGACCTTCAAGGATGGAATCGCGCCCTTCTGCGCGAGTTTGTACAGAGTCGACTTCGGGATCTTGAGGTAGACCGCCAGTTCGTCGATGGTCATGACGGCGCTTGAAACCATAGCGGCAGGGCTCCAGGTCAGCGTGAACGGGCTGGCACGCGTCCGTGTGTTTGTCACCACTATCTTATTATCATTAGCAGTTAATAGCAATAAACCACTGTCACTAATGGTAACTGGGGGAAAAACAGGATTGAGATCGCAAACTGGCTTGCGGGTAGGTTCGCGATAGGGTCCTGGAGTCCCGTTTCAGGTCAGTGACCCGAGAGCTCTCACAGCGCGCGGGTTCGCGCGGATCTTCCGCATGTTCAACTCGCTCCTCGACGGGACGAAGTCGGCCATCGAGATGGCCGCCGTGGCCCACGCCTGCGTACGCGCGGGCACGGTCGAGGTGGTCTCGAGCCTGGTGAGGGGGATCTGACGGTGCGGGTGCGTAGCGCGCTAGGTTGCCCTAGCAGCCCCCGAGACGGTGATGATTTTGGCGAGTTCGCGATTAGAGGCGCCAAGAGCGAGCAGGGAACGGATGAGCAAGTCAAGAGTCACGGAACGGTCCCCTGCTTCCATCTTCGCCACCCTTGACTGGCTGGACCTGACTATCCGCGCCACATCTACCTGCGTCAGGTGACGTCGTCGCCGGTGCTTCCTAAGGCCGTCGGCCAGCTTCAGTTTGAGCTCGATGTATGCAGACTCCTCGGGCGACAGGCGCAGGAACTCCTCCACGCTGCCGACCTTCCAACCTTTGCCCTCCAGCCGCCTTCTCTTCTCCTCACGCATTGTCGTACTCCCGAAGCCTCCTCTGGCAGGCGTTGATGACCGCTCTGGGCGTGGCGGCGGTCTTCTTACTGAAGACCTCGACTATGACAATGGCATCAGCATCGATCCTGTAGACGAGCCTCCAGGTTGCACCGGCATCTTTGATCCGCAGCTCGTGGCACCGTGGGCCGATGGCCGGTAGGGCCCGCGAATGCGGCATGCCCAGAAACTCACCCCGTTGCAGGCGCCGGAGCAGAAAACCCGCCTCGATTCTGGCGGCTTGCGAAAGAGGCGGTGTCTTGACCTCTCCGTGCAGCCAGACGAGAGGCTTATCTGCCTGGCTCATCAACCCACAGTATATGTCAGATCAGACATATGCGCAAGATAACTCGCGATCCCGGCCTGCGCTCGTCGCCCAACGCCTCGCACCGGGTCGGGGGAGCCACCACAGCTTCCTGTAACACAGCTTCTGAACGAACCGATCCTTTGAAGGGAGGGTGGGAGGGCCTTGACGAATATACGCCATTGGCGTACTATCAATTCAGGCGTAGTCATCGTCGAGACTCCAATCTTTACTCGGCAGGTTCTGGGTCTGTTATCGGACGATGAGTACCGAAGACTCCAGGTGGTTCTGGCCAGTCGCCCAACGGCTGGTTCCCTCATCAAGGGCAGCGGCGGCCTGCGCAAGATCCGCTGGGCAATCGAGGGGCGAGGCAAGCGTGGCGGGGTCCGCGTCATCTACTACTGGGCTGCCACGTACCGGCGGTTGCTCATGCTGCTCATCTATTCCAAGAGTGAGCACGACGACTTGCGCCCCGAGCAACTCAGGGCGCTGCTGAGGAAGACCGTTGCGGAGGAGTTCTCATGAAGGGCCGGTTGTTTGACCAACTCATGGCGAGTGTCCGTCAGGGCGGCGCCATCCTGCGTGGTGAGACACCTCCCTCCCGTGCTTTTGTCGCTGACGGGCCGAACGTGAAACGTCTTCGCGCCACGTATCGGCTGTCGCAGGACGGGTTTGCCGCCCTGCTCGGGATCAGTGTGAAGACGCTGCGCAACTGGGAGCAGGGCCGTCGGACGCCGAAGGGTCCAGCGCGAGTGCTCCTGCAGGTGGCTGCGAGACATCCAGAAGCCGTCTGGGATGTTGTCCGTCCATCTGCGCGGCATGGGCGTGGAAGGCCAGACGGCGACACAAGGTCGAGAATGAGAAAACCATGTTGATGATCCTCATGCCAGCGCCCATCCTAACCCAGCCCCCGCGAGGGGGGCGCTCTGGAGGGATGTGGCGTGAAGCGATGGCACGAGGAACTTCCCCTCATGCTCCGCCGGTGGCATGATGAGCAGCGCCGGCACCGCGAGTCGAATCGCCTGCTCTACGGCATCGCCGCAGTTGAAGACACCTGACACTGCCTCAAGGGTC
>JBOGSE010000354.1:0-1139 GCA_050694895.1 bacterium
AGAAGAATGTGACATTCAGGCTGGAGCCGTCACGAGTTCGTCAGATCAAGAAGGTAGCCCGGGCACTGGGGATCGGCTATCAGACGCTCATGCGAATGTGGATTCTTGATGGTCTGCGCCGCCGGCAGGCGGGATGAGGCTACGCACTCTCCGGCTTACGGTCGCCTCGCCGCCAGCAGTGCGGTCACGACGACCCGAACGCTGAACGTACCAGACGGCTCCAGTTCGTACAGGCGCTTCCGCAACTCGCTCTCGAAGTCATCGACCCGATCACCGAACAGGCGCTTTGCCGCAAACGAAGTGGAGTAGAGCGCGCCGATGACCTCATCGATGGTCTGGTCCCGCGGGTATTCAAACGCCCAGGCGGGGAGCACGGTGAAGCGCGAACGGCGGAGCACGGCCGCATATCCTTCTTCCGGATGCGTGTAGAATCCCTGGCCGGCCCTACGCTTCGGGCCCAGGTATTCCGCGAGCATCTCTTTCACAATCGGCCAGTACGGCCCGAGAGGCTGCGCCCGTTGATCGGCCAACACGACGCCACCGCCGGGAGCCACCATCTCGTAGAGGGTCCGCAGGACTCCGTCGCGATCCATCCAGTGAAATGACGACCCCATCGTTACAAGACGAAACCCCCCCATCGCAGGCACGAGATCCCAGGACGACCCCAGCACGAAGCGCACGTTGGCCACGCCGGCCGCGTCGGCCGCGCGCTGTGCCTCATCGAGCATCCCGGCGTCTGGATCCATCCCCACGACCTGTTCAAAGTATGGAGCAAGCGGAATGGTCAGTTGACCGGTGCCGCATCCCAGATCCAGGGCGCGGCCCGTGCCGTCTAATCGGAAACAGTTTGCTAGATGCTCGAAGAGCGCCTCGGGGTACGGGAGGCGATAGCGAGCGTAGTACCAAGCGGTTCCTTGATACAGCGTTGGGTCGTGCGCTGATCTCCACACGACGCGGAACTGGCCGCGGCGGGTACCCTATCCGAAGATCTCGTCGACGGGAAGGTTGATCATCGGAAGTGCCTCGATGGTCAGTTGGCCGCCGCGACGGACGGTCTGGGTCTCACGGTAGCCTTCCGGAGTGGGGCCGCGGTACACCTCAACGACGCCCTTTGGAAGATCGATCAGCCAGTACTCCCG
>JBOGSE010000355.1:0-2225 GCA_050694895.1 bacterium
GTGGCCGTCACCCCCTTCGACTCCATTGACGAGGCCATCGCCCTGGCCAACGACTCCATCTACGGCCTCGCCGCGGGGATCTTCACCGAGAACCTGGAGTGGGCCATGAAGTTCGCCCGGGAGGTCCAGTCGGGCAACCTCATGATCAACTGGGGCCCCCAGTGGCGGGCCGATCTCATGCCCTACGGCGGGCTGAAGGACTCCGGGTTCGGGAAGGAAGGCCCCCGCTACGCCGTGGAGGAGATGACCGAACTGAAGCTGGTCTGCTTCCACCTGGCGGGCTAGGTGGGGGTTCGCCTGGCCTCTTCCCAGGAAGGCCACCACCCGTGGAACGTTCCCCGACCCCCTACACCCTGAGCGGCCGTCCCCTGACCGTCCTCGGGCGAGAACTGCGGCCGGGTGATGTGGCGCCCGACTTCGTCCTGGTCAAGGCGGCGGCCCGGACCGCGGATCTGACCGAGTACCGGCTGGAGGACTCCCGGGGCAAGGTCCGCGTCCTGAGCGCCGTTCCCTCGCTCGACACCCCCACCTGAAACCGCGAGACGCGCCGCTGGGAGGCGGAGCTGGGGGCGCTGCCGCAGGACCGGGTGGAGATGGTCACCGTGAGCATGGACCTCCCCTTCGCCCAGCACCGCTGGCGGGCCGAGGCCGGGGCGATCCACCGGCTGGTCTCGGCCCACAAGAACGAGGCGTTTGCGAAAGCGTACGGCCTGCTGGTCGAGGAGCTGCGCCTGCTGCGCCGAGCGGTCTTCGTCATCGGCCCCGATGATCGGGTCGCGTACGCGGAGTACGTGAAGGACCAGGTGGACGAGCCCGACTACACCCGGGCCCTGGAGGCGGTCAAGGCAGTCTTGCCCTAAGGCTGGGGCTCGCGGCGGGCAGCGCGCGCCCGCGGCTCAGCCGCCGCCCCGTTGGGCGCGATTCGGCTATGCGAGGGTATTTCATGACGTCAGCGGAAGATCTCATTGCAGCTCTGGGGCGGGCTCCGGGCATCGTCATACCCCTGGTCCGCCAGGCCGATCCGGCGATTCTGAAACGTCGCCCACCTTCGGGAAAGTGGTCTATCCACGAGCATGCCTGTCATCTTGCCGAGGTTCACGCTCTGTTCTTCGAGCGCCTCGATCTGATGCTGGCGGAAGATAACCCGACGATCAAGTCGTACGACCCCGGTAGAGATGATCCGGAGGACGCGTTGCTGCGAGTCAGTCTGGAGAACGCTTTGCGCCGGTTCAAGGCGGATCGGGACCGCCTCGTCGAAAGGCTTCGCCAGCTCAGGCCCGAGGATTGGACGAGAACGGCCCGGCATGACGAGTACAATTCATATTCGGTGTTCACGATGTTCAGGCACCTGGCGCTCCACGACTTCTTTCACGCGTACCGGATCGAGGAGCTCCTTCTTCGAAAGGACTGGCCAGCTCCCTCTTCACTAACGGAGGGCGACTGAGAGTCGCGGCCTAGCATGCGGCTGCACGCGACGGCGCTCGCGCCGCTTGGCGCGCCGCGGTCGGGCCGCGAAGCGCGGCCCAACCTGTGGCTGGAGCCGCCACGCGCTCCGGCAAGCAAGCTTCCGTGCGCGCCTGCGGCTCAGGCGCCGCCCCGTTAGACAGCGGGGTCGGGGTGTGCGTATTCTCGGGGCGTCGCTCACTGGGAGCCGGCATGGTGACATACGAGGTGACCATCGACGTCGAGCCGGGCTTAGCCGCCGCCTTCGAGCGCTATATGCGCGAGGAGCACATCCCGGCGATCTTCGCCACCGGATGCTTCGCGCGGATCGACTTCGAGCAGGGGCCGGCGACGCGCTTCCGCACGCGCTACCAGGCCGCCCGCCGCGAGGACCTCGAGCGCTACCTGCGGGACCACACCGCGCGCCTCCGGGCCGACCTCGCTGCCCGGTTCCCCACCGGCACCGCGGTGGCGCGCGAGATCTGGACGGCTCGGCAGGGCTGGCCTAGCTAGGGGGGTGGCTGCTGGCTAACGGCGCGTTGCGGCTGCCGGAGCGACCGGCATCAGGTTGATCGCCTGGACGCGTCCTGGCCGGGTCAGCATCTTCGCGCCCAGAGTCTTGCGGCTCCGCAGCTGAACCCTGGGCGTTAGCTGGCTCAGGGTTCCGGGGCACCTGCTGGAGACTTGACGTTTTGACGTTATAGCGGTAGATTGGCGGCATGAGCGCCACAGCCAAGAGAGCGACTGTCTACCTCAAGTCCGACCTTCACAAGGCCCTGAAG
>JBOGSE010000356.1:0-2021 GCA_050694895.1 bacterium
GATCTCGGCCTCGTACCGCTCCCGCTCTGGATCGCCCACTGATCATGGGTTCTACCAGACCGCGCGCGAGAAGTGGTGGAAATTCGCGCGCTCCGCGCGAATTCCCTCGGGAGGCTGAGCAATTACGATGAGCCCAGCAGGGGCTGTGTCACCAGCCGGTTTCGAGCCGGCATGCAACCGCTTTAAACGACGCGCCAGACATGGCTCTCTTCATCGAGCTTCGGGCACGAGCAACCTCCGCCACACCTCCACGGGTTGCGAGGTCATGTTGAGCGAGGGGCGGCGCAGACCGGTCGGGGCGAACCCGTGCGCTCCAGGTAGCCCCGGGCCCCCGCGTTGGCCGGTAGACCTCCGCAAGCGCATAGAAGCAGTCGCGCTCCTTCGCGTGCTCGATTCCGGTGGCCATCAGCGCCCGCCCAACACCCGCTCCCCGGCCGGCACAGAAGGCGTTGTCGAGGATGACGTCGCGCGGTTGTGGAACTGCATGCCCAAGCATCCAACGACGGCCCCAGGGCTGCCGGCCAGAAGCAAGACGCCCGTGCCGTCGAAGTAGTGCGCCGAGTCCCCTGGCAAGCGTTTGGCGACGACGAGGGCATCGACCTCGGCCTCCGAGGCGAAGCCGCAGACGCACTGCCGAATCACGTGTTCGATCAGCGTCAGGGCTTCGGGAAGGTCGTCCGAGCTCGCGCGTTGCAGGGACAGGTTCACACCCGCCCGCCAGGCCCGCGCACCAGCGGCCGGGCCTCGCTGGTTCCCGCTTGAGGAGGTGTGGGGGCTAGGCCAACGCCTTCATCGCCTCCGGTACCGTCTCCTTCGGGCTGATCCCGTAGTTGGCCTGAACGATCTTCCCGTCCTCGTCGATCAGGAAGGACGAGCGGATGATGCCCATGAAGGTCCGGCCGTAGAGCGACTTTTCGCCCCACACGCCGTAGGCATGGGCCACGGCATGGTCGGGGTCGGAAAGAAGGGGAAAGTCGAGGCGCGCCTCGTCGGCGAAGCGTCGGTTCGTTCGCGGCGGGTCTCGGCTGATTCCGACCGCGCGCACTCCCCTCGCTTCGAACTGTGGCCGGGCGTCCCGCACGGCGGACGACTGGATGGTTCAGCCGGGGGTTCTCGCCTTGGGATAGAAGTAGAGCAGCAACTTGGAGCCGCGGAAGTCGGCGAGGCCGACGAGGTTGCCGTCCCGGTCGAGAAGCGTGAAATCGGGAGCGATGTCTCCCGGTTGGAGCCGGCTCATCGGACTGACGATACCGGAAGCAGACTCAGAACGCGGACGCGAACGCGCACGCGACCTGCCGCCCCCGGCGACCGATCAGCCGCGACGGCGCCGGGTCGCCTTGGCAGTCTGGCGCTTGCCCGTTGCGGCCGCTTCGCCCTCCGCGGAGCCTCGCCGGGAACGGCGGGGACGCGAGACGGCGCTGGCGTTCTTGACGAGCTTGTCGGAGCAGGACGGGTGAAGGGCAAGCATGACCTCCCGCCCAAGCCCACGGGCCCCCTGCTTTCTGACGGCCAGTCGCCCCATCATGCCTGCCTGCTCGGTGATGGGCTTGCTGCAGTAATCGCAAACGTACTCTTGCCGGACGATCACTCCCATTCGCTTACCCCCTATCCCGTGATGAAGATCCCAATTCGCTTCCCATGAGTGGTTGAGGAGACAACGTGCCGCCCAGCTCCGTGATCGCTCCTCCTAACTGCAGATCGTCCGGGAGGGTCGGCGCCTGAGCGGACATCCGGAACTGTTATCTGTTCGGAAACTATACATCGTATGTCAACGCCATTCAGGCAGCCGGTCGTGGAACGGCAGAACCCAGAACGGCGGCGACATGGAGTCACGTTGGCTGACTGATGCCGACCAATTCATGGTGCGTATCGCGCGGTCATGAGGCGGGCGGTGAACGTAACTGCTCAGCTGGTGTCGGGAACGGCCACGCTGGGTAGCCAGGCACCGGTCGGGGTCCACAGGTCGGTGAGCAGCTGGAGTGCCCGCCGGCCATGCTTCGCTCCCGTCCCGAGGTAGCTCC
>JBOGSE010000357.1:0-2526 GCA_050694895.1 bacterium
TTCACGCCCGCGCGGGCGCGCAGTCCTCTTGCGTACGTGGGTCGCCGCGCCGCCGCCCCCGAGTCGGGCCGATCCCACCTGAAGGCGACCGCTGTGCTACGCCGCACGCGATAGTTTAGGATGTGCCAGATCATGGACAGGCCGACGACACATCCCATGCGCCAGCTGGCGTTCCCACCCTTGGAGCTGCCAATCCGCTTACAAAACGTCACAGGGACCTCGACGACCCGCAGGCCGTGCTCGAGGGCGACCATGACCATGTGGGGACCGAAGTGATGTCCCCCGACGTCCAGTGAAGGCAGAATCCGCTCCAATGCCTCTGCGCGAATCGCTCGATAGGTACAGCCGGTATCGGTCAGGCGAACGATCCCACCCATTCTCCAGTCCCAATAACGCAACTGGAGGAGTTTCGCCATGAGCACATTCCCGATAATGAAGAACGAATTCAACTGGGAATCGCTGTTGAGCAGCGCCCGGTGCGTCCGGCTCCCGATCACCAGGTCGGCGTGCTTGATGTATGCGGTCAGTTTCTCGACATCCTCCGCCCGGAAGGTTCCGTCGGCCTCGCACAAGATGACTACTGGATATCCACTCCGGAGGCCCTCTCTCAGCGCTTGGATACATGCGTGACCATATCCGCGGCGCCGCTCCTCGACCACCTGCGCGCCGGCAGCTTCGGCCAGCGCCCGGGTCCGATCGGTGGAGGCGTTGTCCACCACCAGAACCGCGCCCACGCCGGACTCCGAGGCGAACCCGCGAACGGCCTGTTCGATCGCCTCTTCCTCATTGAGGGCAGTGAGGGCGACGACGGCCTCACCCACACCTGCGCGCTCCACACGAAAGTCATTCGGCCTCGCCGGCAGCAGGAGCGCGCGCGCCAGTACCACGAGCGCCGGCCAGGGCAGAATTCCCAGCGCCACCACGGTGACCGCGAGGAGCCACCGGTCAAGGACCGCCGACGGTCGTCCCACCAGCGCGCCGCCCAGGTGCAGGGCGGCGGCAAGCGAGGCAAGAGTCAATGCCGCGGTAAGCGCCGCTCCGAAGGCCACGACGTAGGCGAGCACGATCCGGTTTGGCTTCATGCGTGAATCACCGCCGCGCGGTCGGTGAGGTAGGCAGCCAGTGCCTCCTGCCACGGCCGGAGCGGCTTCAGGCCCAGCGCGGGCAGACGCTGTGAGGTCAGGGCGCTGTAGTGAGGACGGCGGGCCTTCGGTGCCAGCTCTGCCAGCGTTGTCGCTCTGAGGTCGGCCCTCACCCCAGCCAGGCGCAGGATTTCACCAGCGAACGCGTACCAGCTGCACGTGCCGGCGTTCGTGACATGGTACGTCCCCGAAGGCGCGGCGGCCTCAACCAGCAGCCGGATCGCGCGCGCGGCGTCGACCGCGTATGTCGGTGACATGACCACGTCGTCGACGAACGTGAGGATTTCCCCGCGCCCGGCTCTCGCGAGGACCACCTCGACAGTGTTTCCACCTTTGCCGCTCGACCCGGCGGTGCCAAAGAGGCTGGCGATCCTCACGACGTACGATCGCCGGCAGGCCGCGGCCGCGAAGTGCTCGCCGGCCAGTTTTGACGTGCCGTAGACATTGATGGGATTCGGCCGATCCTCTTCGACATATGGGCTCCGTTGTGCACCATCGAAGACATAGTCGGTGCTCATATGGACAAAGGCTGCATTACAGGCCGCAGACGCACGCGCGAGGTTTCGCACCGCTAGAGCATTGATGGAAAAGGCCAGGGCGGGGTCGTCTTCGCATACGTCCGTTTTGTGAAACGCCGCCGTGTTGATCAGCACGTCCGGACGAGCGCTCAGAACGGCGTCTTCCACGCCGCGATGGTCACGAACGTCGAAGTCTCTTCTGGTCCACGGTATGATATCGTGCTGGCTGAACTGATTCACAAGCTCGGTGCCGAGCTGGCCGTTGGCTCCGACAATCGCCACACGCACCGCTACACCAGGACCTCCTCGGGGAACGGTACCTCTTGCGCGTCCAGCCGCGCTATCAGCTCCGTGACCCCGTCGTGGAGTGATCGCTCCGGCCGCCATCCAATGGCCCGCAATGACTCACCGCTGATCCGACCGGTCCTCTGGGGCAAAGCACTGCTGCCGTGCTGAAGGTCGATGCCGCGCCCCAACTTCCGGTGGAGCACCGCGTCGATCTCCAGAAACATCTCGCTCAGCCGCGCGTTTCGCTCGACGAGGTTGAGAATCGGCGGGCTGGCCCCCGTCCCGTTCGTGGCGGTGAGCCCGTCCAGGGTCGCGGGCGGGACGTCCAGCAGATGGAGGTACGCGCGCGCCGCATCCTGCACGTGGGCGATTGGCCGCCAGACCGCGCCAAACTCGTGGAGGGTGAGGGGCCGTCCGAGCCAGCCGTTCAAGGCGACCCGGTTGATGATCAGATCCCATCGCATGCTGGGGCTAAACCCGTACAGGGACCCTTTGCGGAGCGCGATCACCGAGAAACCGCGCCTGCGGAGGCTGAACAGCGCGTGCTCCGCATCGAGCTTCGACTGCGCATACACGCC
>JBOGSE010000358.1:0-2552 GCA_050694895.1 bacterium
CACGAGCATGAGGGCGAGGGCGGCGAGCATGCCGAGCGGCCCGATCAGCGCGACCGCCGCGACGGTCACGGCGGCGAGGGCGATAGCGGTTGATGCCGGCGTGGAGGAGCCGACCTGCCTCGCCTGCCTGCGCGATCCAGCCAGAATCGCGATGGACGCCACGGCCAGGGCCAGCCCGATCCAGAACGGCGCAAAGCCCGGTCCGGGGATCCGGCCCCGCGCGAATCCCATGTCGCGCGCGGCGGCCATTGTGTAGACCGCGAAGATCAGCAGCAGGAGGGCGGCAATCCGGTCCGACACGCGGGTGCGTCCCGCTATCGGATCACGCCCAGTTCCTGGAACGTCCTGCGGTAGCGCTCGTTGATGGTCTCAAGCGTGCGCGCGAACTCCTCAGGTCCCTGACAGGCGGGGAGCAGCACGTTGGCTTCAACGTAGTCCTTCTGCCACTTTGCGCCCCTGCACATGCGCCCAAAGGCCTCGGTCATGTACCGCACCGCGTCGGGCGGAACCCCGGGCGCCATGATCACGCCGCGGAACTGTTCCCAGATAATGTCATAGCCCAGCTCGCGAAATGTCGGCACGTCGGGCAGTATCCTCAGGCGCTCGGGCGCGGTCACCGCCAGGGCACGTACTTTGCCCGCCTTGATCTGCTCTAACCCCTCGCCCGGGTTGAGCCATGTGGATGAGACGGTTCCGCCCAACAGCGCGGTCAGTGCCGGCCCGCTTCCGCCAAAGGGAATGTAGTTGAACTTGACGTTCGCGGCGCGCTGGAGCAGGCCGGTGGCCACCATGTCGTCCGAAGCTACCGCGGAGCCGCTGACGCTGACCAGCTCGGGTGACTGCCGGGATACCGCGATAACCTCGCGCAGTGTCCTGTACGTCGATTCGGTCCGCACGGCGAACAAGAATGTGTCCCGCGCCAGGCCCGCCAGCGGCGTGAAATCCTTGTACGTGAACGGCGCGAGCCCCACCAGCGGCGTCGTCCAGAAACTGCCGCTGACCGTGGCGAGGAAGTACGGATCCCCTCGCTTGCCCAGCACGTACGCCCACCCAACGGCGCCACTTCCGCCGGGCCGGTTGACGACGACCAGCGGCACAGGAATGATGCGCTCGTCGATCATGATCTTCGCAATGGCGCGCGCCAGGAGGTCGCTGCCACCACCGGCCCCGAACGGCACGACGAACTCGATCTGGCGATTGGGATACGCCTGCCCCCAAAGCGAGCTGGTCAAGCTTATCAGGCCGACGACGATGCCGAGCACCAGCAGGTGGTGATGCCGCTGTCCACGCATGGCGCGTCCTCCTCGAGAAGCCGCGGCAAAGGCAGCCGCGGGCTTGTGCTGCAAGCGACAGGTTCGGTTCACAGACGCCGACACCCTTTGGCAGGGACCGGGAGCATCCCCCCTAATCCCTTGAGCAGTCCCGCACTGGAGGGAGTACTATGCCCCAGAGACGCAAACCGACCCTGACTCCTGACGAGGCCCGGCAATTGCATCAGGAAGCGCTGGTGATCGATTCCCAGCAGCCCCCGGCCACGAGAGGATTTCTGTTCACCGAGAACATGAGGGCAGCCCTGGACGAGCATTTTCGCAAGGGCATGACGCGCGAGGAAGCCGCGCCTTTGATGGAGGACATGGCCGCGCGGGAAATTCAGACTTCGACGGACGCGCGCAGGCAGTATCTCGACCTCTGGCGCAGATCGGGTGTGACGGTCGCGTGTGGCACCTATTCGGGATCGATGCGGGTGACCGATGCGTTTGAGGCGTCGTCAAAACGCATTGCCCAGGCCTACGCCTACGTGGACGCGCTGGACGGCGCGCTGATTCCGTGCCGCGAGGCCGCCGACATCGAGCGCGTCTATCGCAAAAGCCGCCACGGGCTCATCTTCGACTTTCAGAACACCACGCCGTTTGGCGACGACCTGAACCGCATCGACCATTTCTACAACCTGGGTGTGCGCATGGTCCAGCTGACCTACAATCTCCGCAACCTGGTCGGCGACGGCTGCACCGAGGCGCATCAGGGCGGCCTGTCCTACTTCGGACAGGAGGTCGTGCGGCGTCTCAACCAGGCCAGGATCCTGGTGGACGTCAGCCACTGTAGCGAGCAGGTCGGCTGGGATGCGCTCAAAATCTCAACGGCCCCGATCGTCGTGTCCCATTCGACAAGCAAGGCCGTCTGCTACCACGACCGCGGGAAGACCGACGAACTCGCCAAGGCCATCGCCGACCGCGGCGGGTACTTCGGAGTCGTCGTCATCGCCGGGTTTCTTTCTGACAAGACCGAGCCGACGCTGGACGTTTTCGTCGATCATGTGGAGCATCTCGTGGACGCCATCGGCATCGACCACGTCGGCATCGGCACCGACAAGGCGGGACCGGGTCCTGGCACCGAATCCATGGTCGAATACCCGGCGGCGATGCCCAAGCGGCCCGCGGGTGTGTTCAACTGGGCAGGGTTCCGGGACACAGAGCACCGGCTGACCCCGGAGTATCACATGAATGGTTTCGAGACCTTCGGCGATTGGCCCAACCTGACGGTCGCGCTGGCTC
>JBOGSE010000359.1:0-3991 GCA_050694895.1 bacterium
GGGGGAAACTGGCATCGACGCGGTCTATCCGACACCGGCAGGCGTTCGAGGTGCTCCGAAAGGTTGCCCGGGAAGCCGGGAAGACGGTCGCGCAGGTCGCCCTGAACTGGTGCACGGTGAGTCCTGCGGTGGTGGCCATCCCCAAAGCGGGCAGCATCGAGCACGTCATCGAAGACTGCGGGGCCTCAGGGTGGCGATTGTCGCCCGCTCAGCTCGACGCTTTGAATCAGGCCTTCCGGTGAGGACTGCGCGGTGGGGTTTACCCTCTCCATCCCTGCCCTAACCAGATGACGATCCTCCCAGGAGAGCGCAGGCCTGCTCCCTCGTGTCGGCCAAGCGTAGCATCTTCGTCGCCTCGATGATCTCAAACACGCGACGGACAATTCCAGGCGGTATCACCGTCACAAGCATGCAGCCCCGCTCGCCGCAAAGGTTGTCGTGGTCTTCCAGGAGACGGATGCCGCTCATATCGCAGTAGGCTACGTCACTGAGGTCCACGATGACGTGCCGCGTGGGATCCGCCAGACGCTCCAGCTCGGCCCTGAGGACCGGGGCCGTCGACATGTCGAGCTCACCGCTGCAATGGATCACCGCAATGCCCCGCTCGTCTTCGACGCGGCACCCAAGCAGCGGTGCGCTCCCTAAGACTCCACTGGGTGATCTGGGTGACAGCGGATTGTTGTTCATGCGAATCGGCGGAAGCGGCCCGTACCCGGCGCGCCCCGCACACGCTGCACCCGCCGATCCCCGACAGGCACCAGGCCGCCATTTCCGGCGGATATTCAGGACGGCTGAGTTACTGTCCTGTCTACTGCTAAGGGGTGCGCAGAGAGAAGGTCCCGTCCCGCGCGGGGTGAGGCTGATCAGTGGGGGCCTGCGGCTGGTCAAACGGAAAAGCCCGCGCCTACGCACATGAATGCACGCTTGAGGCAAAGGCTGGTCAGTCGCCCCGACATGCTACAATACATCGAGTACGCGCCCGTAGCTCAGTTGGATAGAGCGGCAGACTTCGAATCTGCAGGTCGGGGGTTCAATTCCCTCCGGGCGCGCCACATTTCGGAGAGGGAGGCTAACCCCCTCTCTTTTCCTTTGCCGGAGCCGATAAATATGGTGAAAGCCAGAGGTCCAACGGTCGATTGGGAATGGTAGATCTCCATGAGGACCGAAGCCCGTCATCTGGCGCAACAACTGCGACGACAAGGACGGAGTTTTGCTGAAATCCTTGAGGCTGTGCCAGTTGCGAAGAGTACCCTCAGTCTATGGCTAAAGGACGTACACCTGACGGACGCGCAACGGCAGACATTACTTCTGAGAGCCTCCACCGCCAGGAGACGAGCTCAGCAACTCGGAGCCTGGGGAATCGCGAAAGAAGCCTGGCACGTATCCAGAGAGTGGTCGCACAAGCGAAAGCCGATCTCAAGAGCAAGATTGGGGATCCCTTGTTTCTCACTGGCATCGTGCTGTATTGGGCCGAAGGGTCAAAGACAACGCGCCACTTCCAGTTCACCAATTCCGATCCAAATGCCATCAGGACCATGGTTGCATGGCTGACGAGATGCGCGGAAATCCCGATATCCCGGATATCCGCGAGAATCTACGCGCACGATACCTATGGACATGAAGACCTTTCGGCATTCTGGGCTGTGGTATCTGGCCTGAATCGGTCCCAGTTTCGGCGTGCGGTGATTGCCAGGGCGCGGCATCGAGTGAGGAAGAATCCCACATACATGGGCTGCTGTCGCCTCGACGTGGGCTCGTCGGAACTGCGATGGAAGCTTCGGGGTTGGCAAACTGAGCTGTCAAACCTCCTTGGAACGCGGGCGCTTGATGAAGCGGACGGTGGAATGTCTGAGCGAAGTGATACGCTAGGGAGGCAAACGATCCGCTGAGCTACGGGCGCGCGCTTCGGAGCCGAGTATAACACAGCGAAGGTATGCAGGGGCCTCGTTGCCACCGAGTAGCCCAGGGAAGTTAGGGGGAGGATAAAGGGAACTTTCGACGAATCTCGCTATTCCTTCCATGAGACTGATACACCACGCCTCGTTGGCCGTCGTCCTGGGGGTGCTTGCGGCCACGCTGGCCCTGCAGGTGACACCGCCTCCAGGGGGTCGCTCCTTCTGGGCTTTGAATGGGGACTCTGCAGTTGAGCCGACGTCCCCAACCACCGAAACGAACAGACCGGCCCCACAGACGCTTGCGGAGAATCCGGCTGTCCCGATCAGACCGCCCGTCCCCTCCGAGGCAACTGGAGCCGTTCGGCGTCCTGTCGTGCTTTCGGAGCAATACCTGGGCGGCCCCACGCCGATGGCTGAGATTCGGCCGCGGCCACGGGTCGAGGCGCCGGCTCTTCCACGCCCCAAGCCCGCTATGCAACGGTCGCCTGGGCAACACCCCTCGGAGCGGCTTCATGTCGTCGAAGTCGCGACCGTTCCCACACGAGTTGAGGCGGTTCGCCTCGCGGGATCGCTTCGCCAGGCAGGTTTCAACCCATACATTGTATGGACCGGTAGTGGTTTCGCGACGCGCCTCGGGGCCTTCCGCGAGCGAGACAGCGCCGATAGCCTTAGACGGGCCGCCACGCTCAGGGGGTTTCAGGCGAGGGTCTTCGAGGCGAATTGACAAGACACTCGCCCGGCTAACGGGTCCGCAGTTCCTCCACCGCTTTGAACCATTCCTTGAGATCTGTGACCGCACCAGGAAACTTACGGACGATGCGGCCCGCCCGGTCCACGAAGAACGTCTCGGGTACGCCCATGAGACCATAGGCGCGGTAGACCGTGTTGTCCCTGTCGCGTACTTGGAGATACGTGGTCTTCGTCTCGCGGAGGAATCTTTGGGCCTCGTCCGTGAGGTCCTGGACATTGACGCCGACGACGACCACATCTCGATCACGGTAGCGCTGCCAGGTCGCTTCCAGCAGCGGGGCTTCGTCGCGGCACGGGATACACCAGGACGCCCAGAAGTTGACGACCACGACCTTACCCCTTAGCGAGGTGAGGTCGAGCGTGCCCTGCGCGTCCAGCCGGGGGAGGACGAAGTCCGGCGCGGCCGGGCTCAGTCCCCGCGCGAGAGCAGCGGTGATCGAGGCCGGACGCTGGGTACGTACCGTCACAAACGCGAGCAACCCCAGCACCGCGGCGAGACCACCCAACAGGGCCGCCCGACGTCCGAGGATACGCATCGGGATTCTTGGTGCCCCGAGTGCCGCCGCTAGGCGGCCGGATATCCGACGGCCTTCAGGGCCTCGCGGATTTTCGCTTCGTCAACCGCGCCCGGATTGAACTCCACCAGGACCTTCTTGGTCTGGGCGCTCGCTTCGACCTTCGCGACGCCCGGCAGGCTCTTCACGGCCTGCGTGACCGTCTGCTCGCATCCGCCGCAGTGAATCCTCGGGACATCAAACGTCTTGTTGGCCATCTGCAGTACTCTCCCCCTGGCGACCAGTTACGTATGGGCGCTGGCGCCTACCCCGCCGACGAGCCGGCCGTACCACGCGGCGGTCGGGCGATACGCCCGCAACCGCAAACTGTTGCTCACCACGGTCACTGAGCTCGCGGCCATCGCCAGCGCCGCCAGCACAGGGCTGAGAAGCATTCCGGTAAACGGATACAGGACGCCGGCGGCGACGGGGATCAGCGCAACGTTATACGCGAACGCCCAGAAGAGGTTCTGCCGGATCGTCCGCATCGTCCGACGGCTGAGTGCGATCGCCGACAGCACACCGCGCAGATCGTCGCCGATCAGCACGATGCCGGCCGACTCGATGGCGACATCCGTGCCGGCGCCAATCGCAATGCCGAGATCGGCCTGCGCGAGTGCCGGCGCGTCATTGATACCGTCCCCCACCATTGCCACGACCTGCCTCTTCCCGCTGCAGCGCCTCGATCTGCGCCACCTTTTCGTCGGGTTTGACTTCCGCCAGTACCTGGTCGATATCTACCTCACGTGCGATCGCCTCGGCTGTTCGCCGGTTATCGCCCGTCAGCATGAC
>JBOGSE010000360.1:0-6416 GCA_050694895.1 bacterium
ACAGCCCCGGCGCCAAGAGGGGAGCGCCGGGGCCGCACTGTTTTTAGCAACTGGTGCCGGGGGACGGAATCGAACCGCCGACGCGAGGCTCTTCAGGCCTCCGCTCTACCATCTGAGCTACCCCGGCCCACGCAGGCGCTAGTGTACATTAACATCCCCACGATGACCAGGGCTGCGCCAAGCCACCGCGCCACTGTAATGAAGAGACTCAGACCCAAAGAGAGGCCTCCGAAGGGCAGCTGCATCGGGGCGGCGTGCGCCACGACCGCCGGCCCGCCCGGGAGTACCGTGGGGGCACTGGACGATACTACCACCGCCGGACGAGGCGCCAGCGGCGGGCGAGGCGCTTGTGCAGCAGGGGGCACCGGCGCGGCCCCGGGCCCGAGTACTGGCTGGGCTGGCTGAGTGATCGGCGCGGGTGCCGGCGGGGGAACCGTGACTGGTGCAGGCGCGGGCTGCGACTCTGGCAGAGGGACAGGCTGCGGTTCTGCCGTGACAGGTGGTGGCGCCGGCGGAAGTGCGGGTCCCGGTGCAGGCTGAGGTGGTGAAACTTCCGGAGGTCCGGGCGGCCCCTCCAGGATGGGCTCAGGCTGAGGTCCCGGACCTTCCGGAGGTCGGTCCGGAGCCGGCGCAGGGTGGGGTTCTGGAGCGGGCGACGGATGTGAAGGTGGTGATGGCGGCACCGGGTGCGCCAGGGCAACGGCGACTGCCACCGAGAGCGCAAGCACATTGAGGATCGCCATCAGTCCGAGCACTCTCGTACCGATATTGCGCATTTGCTGTGCACCTCCAGTGAGGATAGCCTGACTCGCTCGTGCTGCCGGTTCTATCCGGCTCGCCGAGCTCTTTCCATGCAGTCCTTCACGCTTCAATTCCGCATATACGACAAGCCGCTCGCTGGCACTGAATGGAGGGTTACAGGCGAGAAGCGCGAGCGTTCTGCTTCCTGTGCGGGAGCGAATGGCGTCTACGGCACGGGGCCCTACTGTCGTTGAGCCAACGACCGTCCAGTGCTGTTCGACGCCGCCCTTACGGATGACGATGACGTCACCCACCCGCAAGCGATCGAGGTATCGGAACGGAGCACCCGACGTGGTCCGATGCCCCGTGATGGCTGCCGTTCCTTCTCCGCCCGGTGAGACGTTGCGCAGGCGCACCGTGTAAGGCACCTGGCCCAGACCGTATCGCTTCAGCGCAGGAGTATTCAGCCCGGAGAAGACCTCCGGCTCGAGCTCGCGAACGACCGCGCGCAGTCTCATCCTGGGAATCTCCAGCAGATAGCCGTCCGTGCCCGGGACGACAACCGTCTTCTGCGCTCGGCTGAGGGCGACCGATCCACTGAACTGGCGGTCGTAGTCCCGGAGCCGCGCGTCCGCGTCGAGCCCGCGCGCCCGTGCGATCTGGCTGTCGATGAAATGCACGATAGGGACGGTCGCGAAGACGAGAATGCTCCCGCCCAGCATGAGGACAATCGGCAGAGCACGCGGGCAACGTCGCTCTGACATTGCGGGTCTTCCTCCGGCAATCACGTTCTTGAAGAACACGTATTACTTAGATTTTTCCACACCGCCCGGCCAGTTCAAACCTCGGCTGGCCAATTCCTTTCGTCCCGTCCGCCAACGCAGGGAGGGTTTCGCCTTTGCGCGAAGATCGGTCTACCGGGAGGGAAGTCTATGCGATTGTGTTACCTGGGCAGCGAGGAGCGCCGCCGCTATCTCCAGAACGCCGCCAGCCCAGGCGTGACCGTCGAACGCCTCGACGACTTCACCCCGACGGTCGGCCGTCCTGAAGTGATCGAGTCGCTCTACGACGAGGCCCTGCTCGCGCCGTGGAACGTCGAGATGTCTATCGAGGCCGAGCGCAGGCGGTTCGATGCGGTCATCACGGGCTGCGTCGGCGATCCGGGCGTGGAAGCCGCGCGCGAGATGGTCCGCATTCCCGTGATCGGCCCAGGGCAGGCGGCGCTGCATACCGCCGCCATGCTAGGATACACATTCTCGGTGCTCTCACCGCTAGACAGCACGGTCGGCCCGACCCGCGCGCTTGTGCGGCACCACGGCCTGGAGGCCCGGTGCGCCTCCGTGCGGTCGGTGAACTGTTCCGTGACGACACTGCGCGACGGGCGGCCGGAGACATTTCGCGCGGTCCTGGACGTCGCGCGCCGCTGTATCGATGAGGACGGCGCCGACACGCTGGTCCTCGCCTGCGCCAGCCTGAGTCACGTGCTTGGCGACCGCCTAGCCGATGCGCTGCCGGTGCCGGTTGTCAACGCGCTGCGTGTGTCCGTGCGAATGGCCGAACTGTTCGTCGGGTCGCGCCTGAGCCACTCGCAGGTCGCGTATCCGATTCCGCCGGCACGCGACGCCGCGCGCTCGACCCCGCGGACGACCGAACGCGCGGGCGGCCCGGCGCGCAGTCGCGAATGAGCCGGACGCCCGCTACTCGCAGCGGTCTCGCTCCCTCGCCGATCGAGCAGGACCTGCTCGCTGGGATCACGCTCGCGCGCATGTGGCGCGATCTGGAATTTCTCTGCGGTTTGGACCGCGCGTCGGGCACCGAGGGCGAGCGGCGCGCGATGGAGTACATTGCCACGACGCTGCGCGCAGACGGTGTGCGGGTCGACGTGCACACGTTTGATGCCTACCTGTCGTATCCCATCACGGGGACGATCACCGTCGAGGCCGGCGAGGGTCTGCCCGCGGACATTCCGGCGAAGACGCGGGCCTTTTCGGGCAACACGCCTCCGGGCGGGCTGGGCGCAGAGGTCATCTACGTTGCGGGCGGTCATGATCTCTTCCGCGATACCGAGACGCACCGCCGGCTCGAACGCGCGGCCGTCGAGGGCAAGATCGTTCTCTCTGAGGCCGGCAGCCGGCGCACCATGCAGACGGCTCAGGAACAGGGCGCGGTCGCCTATATCCACATGTGGCCGAGCGACGAGGACGCTATACATGAGGGGATCGTCTCGCCAGTCTGGGGTTCTCCGACGCCAGAGGCGTCGGCCGCGTTTCCGCGCATCCCGATCCTGAGCGTGACCCGCGCCAGCGGCGAGGCACTGCGCGCGGCGCTCGGTCGTGGACCGGTGAGGCTGCGGATCAGTAGCCGCACCGAGACTGGCTGGCGTCGGGTGACGCTGCCTGTTGCGACGATTCCAGGCGCGACGCCGGAGTTCGTGTTGTTCTCCGGGCACGTGGATTCCTGGCACCTGGGGGCCACGGACAACGCAACCGGAAATGCCGTGACCATGGAGGTTGCGCGCGTGCTACATGCGCAGCGTGACCGGCTGCGGCGCGGTGTCCGCTGCGCCTTCTGGCCTGGACACTCGACCGGGCGCTACGCGGGATCGACCTGGTACGCCGACCAGCACTGGCAGGATCTGTACGATCACTGCGTCCTCCACATCAACTGCGACTCACCGGGCGTGGTGGGTGCGACCGAATACTCCCCGGTCACCGCGAGCGCCGAGGCTTCGGCGTTTGGCGTCGCGCTCATCAGGGAGCTGACCGGACAGGATGTTGAGTGGGAGCGGCCGGTCCGCGCGGGCGACCAGTCGTTCTGGGGCGCGGGCGTCCCATCGCTCTTCATGGGACTCTCCGTGCGGCCCAAAGGCCAGCGCTGGGCGGTCGGCGGCTCGGGACTTGGCTGGTGGTGGCACACCGAAGCTGACACCATCGACAAGGTCTCACCCGACGTGCTGATCCTCGACACACAGATCTACCTGCTGGCCTCATACCGTGTGGCCACGGCGCCCATGGTGCCGCTGCGGATCGGGGCCCCGGTCGCAGAGCTCCAGGAGGTCATCGCCGGTCTGCGGCGCACCGCCGGCGAGCGGTTTGATCTCTCGCCGGTCATCAAGACGCTCGACCGGCTGCGCTCGGCGGCTGCCAGATTCGATGACGTGGCGGGCGATCTCGCCGGCGCGTCCGCGACCCGAGTCGAGATCATCGGTCGGGCGCAGCGGGCGGCCGTGCGCGCGCTGGTGCAGATCGCGTACACAAGCGGCAGGCCATTTGAGCATGACCCGGCGATCCCGCAGCTCCCGATCCCGTCGCTACAGGAAATCTCAGACCTGGTCCGGCTCCCCGCCGATGATCATGCGTCGCGGCTGCTGCACACCAGGCTCGTGCGCCGGCGCAACAGGGTCGTCTACGGTCTGCGTACCGCCGCGGACGTCCTCGAGACAGCGCTCGCAGGAACGTAGTCACACTCGACGGAGGTGGACACGATGCGCACGCGCACGCTGCAGGACGGGATTCGCCTGGCCACGGCGATGGTCGCAGCACTGGTGCTGGCGGCCGGCACCGGCCCGGCCCGGCCGGTCCTGGCCCAGGCGACGGGCAACACGTTCACGTTGCCGATCATCGACAACGCGCGGATGTGGCCGATCACAGGTGGCCTGCCCAACATCCTGGTGAACAAAGTGCTGTTCAGCACGCTTGTCAAATACGACCCGAAGAACCTGGCGCCCGTCGGCGACCTGGCGGAGCGCTGGACGCTTGCCGACGACAAGCTCACCTGGACCTTCAACCTCCGTCGGAACGTCACCTGGCATGACGGCGCGCCGTTTGGCGCGCGCGACGTGAAGTTCACCATCGAGCGGCTGTGGCTGAATCCGCAGGTGCCGTTCTTCCAGCGGGGCAACATCGCCGAGATCAGCCGCGTGGATATCGTGGATGACTTCACCGTCCGCATGGTGACGCGCACGCCCTTCGCCACGCTGCCGGTCATGCTCGGATACCTGGCGAACATCGTCCCCGAGCACATTCTGGGTCGGTACACGATTGACCAGATCCGCAATCCGGTCGATTTCCTCCGCAACCCCATCGGGACCGGGCCGTTCCGGTTCGGCGAGGTGGTGCTCGGCTCACACATCAGGCTGGTAGCCTATGACCGGTACTTCGGCGGGCGGCCGAAGCTCGACGCCATCGTGTTCCGCGTGGTGGCCGATATCGAGCAGCAACTCGCGCAGTTCCAGACAGGCCAGCTCGACCTGATGCTCATCGAGCCGCACCAGGTCCCCATCATCACCCGCATGCGCACCGCGCAGATCATCGATGCGCCGCAGGTGAACTACACGTTCGTGGCGTTCAACCACAAACTGGAGCCGTTCACCGACCGCAAAGTGCGCCAGGCCCTGACGCACGCCGTGGACCGCAAGACCATCCTGGACAAGATTTACCTCGGCAAAGGGAAACTGGCCACGGGACCGATCAACCCTCTGCTGAACTGGGTGTACTTCGGAGGCGTCCACCAGTTTCCGTACAACAAGGACCTGTCCCAGCGGCTCCTGGAGGAGGCCGGCTGGACCGCCGGACCTGATGGCATCCGTCGAAAGGGCGGGCAGCCCTTGAAGATCACGCTCGACGTCGACCGGGGCAACCCCGTGCGCGAGCAGACCGCGGTGGTCGTCCGGCAGGCCTGGCGTGAGGTCGGCGTCGACGCCGATGTCCGCATCACCGAGTTCAACGCGTTGCTCTCGCAAATCCGCAGCCGGCCCACCCGCCTGCAGTCGTGGACGCTCTGGTACATCACGCCGCCCGAGCCGGACATTATCGGGTACTACCACAGCAATGGGACGCTGAATGAGTTCGGCTATTCGAACCCCGAGCTCGACAAGCTTCTGGAAGAAGGGCGCGCGACGTTCGATCAGAAGGCGCGCGCGAAGATCTACGAACGCGCCCAGCGGTTCATGGCCTGGGACGCGCCGGTCATCTTCCTGGTCTATCCCCACGAGATCCAGGCGCTGAACCGGCGGGTCCAGGGGTGGGCCGGGATCGGGTATCGCGACGCGCTGACGCATATGGTCGGCGTGTCGATCGGACGGTAAGGACACTGCGCGGGCGCAGCTGTGCGCCCGCGCCGGGCGGCGCGATTGCCGAGGGAGCGGTGTTAAGCCGCTCCCTCCTCCCATCATGTTGAAGTATCTGATCCGCCGGATCGTGCAAACGGCTGCCCTGCTCCTGGTCGTGAGCGTGGTCGTGTTCGCGCTGGTGACGCAGGCCCCGGGCGGACCCTCCATCCTCCTCGACCGCAACATGGGCCCGGACGAGATGGCCCGGATGCGTGCGATCCTGGGGCTGGACCAGCCTCTGTACGTGCAGTACGTCCGCTGGCTCGGCCAGGTCCTGCGGGGCAATCTGGGGATCTCGTATCAGGCCGGCCTGCCCGTGACCGAGATCATCAGGCAGATGCTCCCGAACACGCTGCTGCTCTCCGCGGCCGCGCTGGCCCTGTCGCTGGTCGTCGCGATCCCGACCGGCGTGATCTCGGCGGCGCGCCCCTACACGGCCCTGGATCACACCGTAACGTTTCTGTGTTTCTTCGGCATCTCGATCCCGACGTTCTGGTTCGGGTTGATGCTCATCGTGATCTTCTCGATCGTGCTCGGCTGGCTGCCGCCCGGCGGGATGCGGACG
>JBOGSE010000361.1:0-2383 GCA_050694895.1 bacterium
GCCGGTCGAGCGACGATGGTGTGGGCGCGGAGTTGGTCCTCGACCAGCGCAATCTCGGCTGGCGGCACCTTGAACCGCTCGCGCAAGACGCGGCGGAACTCCGTGAGGTTCACTTCCCCGGTCAGCAGCTCGTGCTCAGCGACGACGAGCCGGAACAGGTCAGCGCTGAGCCCGCGCGTCGTGAAGGCGCTGATGAGGACGTTCGTGTCGAAGAAGACCTTCATGACACATCGTGGAAGACGTCCTCATCAGTCAGGTAGCCGGCGGCCTCGGCGTAGGGCATGAGGCGTCGCCGCCCTTCATCGAACCGGAGCAGCGCGATTTGGCGGCGGAGCGCATCTCGTACGACTTCACTGCGCGTCCGGCCGAGTCGACGGCACAGGCGGTCGAGCTCCCGCTGGAGCTTGGAGTCAAGGCGGATTGTGACGGCGCTCATGTATGACAGCGTAATACAGCATCAGGCCGGAGGCAAGGGGAGGGGCGGTGGCGGCTAGGTCGCCGACGTGTCGCTCGATCGCGGAGTAGTGACGTTCCGGCCGAACGCATGGCGACGACTGAAGACGAGCACGTCTCACCGCTCAGTGCCGCTCTGGCCGCAGCTCCGCGAGATCCTTGAACGCTCCCTCGCCCAGCGGCCGCCCTCCCGGCTACTGTTCCCGAGCTACCGGACGGGCGCGGAGGCGATGGTGACCGATTTCCACAAGCTCCTCGACGTCGTGGCGGTGCGTGCACCGTGGCCAAGGAGCTCGGCCACGGTGGCGAGTCGATGGTGCGCCGCGTCTACGGCCACCTGGGGCAGGTGCGACACCGGGCCGAGGTTGTGGAGTACCGCGTCGAGCAGCACGCTGCTAAGTTAGGGGGTCGCCTGGAGGCGCTACGCGCTGTGGAGTTTGGCACCACCTGTGGCACCACGGGCCTAGACAGCCAGCTCGATCGTGTAAGTGATGTCGCAGTAACGCCGCGGGCGTAATTCAGGGGTAGAATGCCAGCTTCCCAAGCTGGACGTCACGGGTTCGAATCCCGTCGCCCGCTCTACTCTGTTGGACAGTCGGACGGTTTTGGCGGGCTAGAAGATGCAGCGGACCCATCGCGGCCCTAGGTCGGGCGCGCGACCTGTGTCGGAAGACTCGGTTAGCGCACGAAGATCGGTCCCGCACCGTCTTCGCCTACACGGAACGACTTGAGAATCGCTTTCGACGCAACGTCTACGATGAGCACTCGGAGCGGTTGACCGGGGAACAGCGGCCCGACCGAAGGATTACCGACCAGGGCGTAGATAGTACGGCTGTCGCGGCTGATAGCGACTGCGGGCACAGTTGGGCCGGCGCCATTCACTGCGGCCGAGCGCAGGTCGATCGGCTCTACACTTGCCAGGTCTGCACTGTATCGATACAGAATGCCGGACCCCGCATAGTCGAATTGGTCACCTGGGTCGCACGCGTAGAGCGAGCTACCGTCGGGCGCCAGAGAGAGTCGGCTCCACGCAGGTGCGCTGGCCGTGCCCACGACACTCCGCGAGAGTACGTCGTACCTGAACACCATCGCTGGACCCTTGATGTACACGTCCCTCGCGTTCGTCGAGGCTACGACCTGGCCCAAGCCTCCGTATCGGTTGTCGACTCCTGAGGTCAATTTGGCGGAGTCAACCAGGGCGAGCGATAGGCCATCGAAGAGAAAGAGCCAGCCATCCTTCGGTCCCAGGCCTGACTCGCGGACTCCGGCTACCGCGATGCCTCCTGATGGCAGTGCCACGCTCGCTGGCACTGCAGCGATGCCGTTGAAATTCACAATCAGGGGGCCGAGGAAGTCGACTGGGACGTGCGTTGCGGCGTCGAGCACTGCGATGCCTTGGATACCCTTGCGGCGGGCGGGAGCGACGAGTAGCCGCTGCGCATCCGGCGAGACTGCCGTAGCGTAAGGGTTGAGCAGCTCCAGACTGTCGAGGCTGCTGCGAAGTTCGAGCGCCGACAGGGACTCGCGCCAGGTGACCTGAAGCGACCGGATATCGAATGCGACCAGTTCTCGCTCGGAGTAGGTCTCGGCACCGGCAAAGTAGAGCAGGGTGCTGTCAGGGGACCGAGCGAAGGCGTGCGGTCCGCGCTGTACCGGCCCTGGCCGCCCCACGATCCGGCCGTCGGTCAATCGAATCACGCTGAGCGACCTTGCCTCACTCGCCACAATCACGGCCGCCCCGTCAGAGAATGGCTCCTCTGGGCCGAGGCAGGCGGCCACGCCGCTGGCCAACAGCGCAAACATGAGGAAACAGCCGTTCGACGACGAGAGACGACGCGGCTCGGAGCACCAGAGGGTGGTGGCCCTTCGGGAGACTGTATCTTGAAGGGAACGAGTTATCTGGGCAACAGACACCTGCTGCTCCTTCTAC
>JBOGSE010000362.1:0-14349 GCA_050694895.1 bacterium
GGCGATGGCACTGGCCCCACACATCGTCCCGGACCTGGCCGGGCGGGTATCGCGCGGGATTGTCTTGATCTCCGGCACGAACGGCAAGACCACGACGGCGCGGCTCCTCGACGGCATCCTCGAGGCCGGCGGCATAGAGGCGATCCATAATCGCGCAGGCGCGAATCTCCTCTCAGGGATCGCATCCGCGCTGATCGAGCGGGCAACCCCGTCGGGAACCGTGCGCGGCGAGGTCGGCCTGTTCGAGGTGGATGAAGCCACGCTGCCGGCCGTCGTTGAGGCCACACGGCCGCGTGTGCTCATTCTGCTCAATCTCTTCCGCGATCAACTCGACCGGTACGGCGAGATCGACATTCTGGCGGAACGGTGGCGCCGCGCGCTGGGTGCAATGCCGGCAACCGGCCTCGTCGTGTACAACGCCGACGATCCGCTCGTGGCAGATGTCGGGCGAACCTACGGCGGCCGGGCGCTCACCTTTGGCCTCGACGAGGCTCCGGAGGGGCGCCCCCGCACGCAGTCGCCCGAGCACGCGGCGGACTCCCGCTACTGTTACCGGTGCGGGCGGCCCTACGAGTACTCGCTCGTCACGATCGGGCACATGGGACATTACCGGTGCGCGCAGTGCGGCACAGGACGGACGTCCCCCGAGGTGCGCGCGACCGGCATCCGGCTGCGTGGGGCCGATGGAGCGAGCCTGTCCCTCGTCTGCGGCGACCAGACCCTGCCCGTCAGTACGGTTCTCCCCGGGCTGTACAACGTGTACGATATCGCCGCGGCAGCGGCGGGGGCCCTGGCGATGGACGTCGAGGCGGCGACCATCGGTCGCGGCATCGCCGCAACGGCGCCGGCGTTCGGTCGCGGGGAGCACGTCGCGCTCGACGGCCGCGACGCCTTGTTGCTGCTCGCCAAGAATCCCGCCGGATTCAACGAAGTGCTGCGCACGGTGCTGCTCGCCGAGCCGGCGCCCGTGGTGCTGATCGCCATCAACGATTTGATCGCCGACGGCCGCGACATTTCATGGCTGTGGGACGTGGACTTCGAGATGCTCCGCGACCGCGCGCGCCGTGTGGTCGTCACGGGCATTCGCGCCGAGGACATGGCGCTGCGGCTCAAGTACGCCGGGCTCGAGCCGGCGCGCGTAACGGTGGAGCGGGACGGCGGCCGCGCGCTGGAGCAGGCGCGCACGCTGTTGCGCGACGGCGAGTGTCTCTACATCCTCCCCACGTACACGGCCATGCTGCACCTACGCGACATCCTGGCCCGCAAGGGGATCGTGCGCGGATTCTGGAAGCAGTAGCGCCGAATGGAACTGCGCATCTGCCACCTCTACCCGGACTTGCTCAATCTGTACGGCGACCGTGGGAACATCACCACGCTGGTCCGCCGCGCGCAGTGGCGCGGGATCGCCACGCGGGTCGTGGAGGCGCGTCTGGGCGACGCGATCGACCCGGACGGGAGTGATCTGTACTTCATTGGCGGCGGCGAGGACCGGCAGCAGCGTCTGGCCGCTCCCGATCTCTGCGGGGTGAAAGGCGACGCCCTGCGCCGGGCGGCGGACGGAGGCGCGGCCGTGCTCGGCGTCTGCGGCGGTTATCAGTTGCTCGGCCATTACTACCGGCCGGCAGAAGGCGCAGACCTGAAGGGCCTGGGACTGCTCGACCTGCACACACTGCATCCGGGGCCGGCCGCCCGCCGCTTGATCGGGAACATCGTCATTCGCGAAGCCACCGCGGGTGTGCGTCTGGTCGGGTTCGAGAATCACGGCGGACGAACGCATCTCGGGCCGCAGGCGCGGCCGCTCGGAGTGGTCGAGACGGGGTTCGGCAATAACGGCACAGACCGCACTGAAGGCGCCCTCGGCGGATCGGTATACGGGACGTACCTGCACGGCCCGCTGCTTCCCAAGAACCCGTGGCTCGCCGATCTTCTCATCGGTCTGGCGCTGCGCCGCCGCCATGGCGACGTCCACCTTGATCCCCTGGCCGATGCGGAGGAGCACCGGGCCGCAGACGCCGCCGCCCAGCGCCGGTGACAAGCACCGGCGCGGCGTGGCGGATCGCCGTTGTCATCGGGATCGGGCAGCTGGGGTTTGCGACCGTCATCCCGCTGCTGCCGCTGCATCTCACCGAACGATTGGGCGCAAGCGTCGGGCTGGTGGGGGTCGTGGTCGCGACCGTCGCCCTCGTGGAGACGTTTTTCAAGACGGCCTGGGGGGGCGTCGCCGATCGGTACGGGCCCAGACCTGTGATGATCGCCGGGCTGATCCTCAGCAGCGTGGCGCCGTTGATCATGTCGGTGCTGCGCGTCCCGATTCTGTTCGTTCCTTTGCGATTTGTCGACGGCCTGGGCTCGGCCGCGCTGCTCCCCGCGGCGGCGACGGCGATCGCGGATGCGACGACGCCGGACCGGCGGGCCACGGGCATGGCGGTGCTCAACATGCTCTTCCTGATCGGGTTGGGCCTGGGTCCGGTGCTCGGCCTCTTCGTCGCGGGCTTCGCGGGCGACTTCCGTGCAGGCTTCTATCTCGCGAGCGTGCTGCTGGCGGCGGCGGCGGTGCTGGCCGTGTTCATCTTTCCGCGCGGTCGTCGCCGCGTCCATCCGGACGCGCAGGTCGCCTACCACGCGACGCTTCATCCGGCCGGGCTTGGCGGCGTCGTGGCCGTCCTTCGTCTGTCGCCGCTGCTCGCCAGCCTCTATCTTGTCGCGTTCGTGCAGATGTTTGGGGTCGGGCTGTTGGTGCCTATCGCCGCGATCTACGCCAGGCGCGTCGTGGGTCTCTCGGAGCAGGCCATCGGCGTTGTGCTGTTCGCGGTCGTGATGGCCATCGCGCTCGCCTCGGTGCCGGCAGGACGGCTCGCCGACCGCGTCGGCAAACTGCGTCTGATCGTCGCGGGTCTGGTGCCCGGGACGCTGGGCATGTGGCTGCTGCCCTTCAGCGAGAGGTTGTGGCTGTTGATCGTCGCCGGCGTGTTGCTGGGCGTGAGCTACGCGTTGTGGGCGCCGGCCTGGCTGGCGGCGATCAGTGAGCTGGCGCCCGCAGGTAACCTTGGCCTGGCCATGGGCGCATCGGAGACGGTGCAGGGACTCGGTCTGGTGTTGGGACCGCTGTTGGGCGGCCTGCTCTGGGACGCGTTGGGACCTCAGGCGCCCTTCATCACGAGCGCGGTCGTGCTGACGGTCGGAACGATCATCGCGGCGAGGACGATCAGGGAGAGCTCTCCTTGAATGTCTTCAGCGCCTGTCCGTCGGGACCGATGAACGTGACCGGTACCTCTCTTGAACGACGAGCACTCCTATCAGCACCAATGCCCCGCCGATCCACTGTACAGGCGCGAACGACTCTCGCAGGATGACCGTCCCGGCGAGCGCCGCAACGACCGGCTCCAGTGTGGCCACGATGCTTGCCCCTCCCGCCTCGACCCGTTGCAGACCCGCTGTGTAGAGCAGGTAGGCCGTCGCAGTGGGAATGATGATGAGATAGGCCAGCGCGGGCAGCCCCGCGGAGGCTACAGGGTGCAGGCCGCCCGCGGCGATGAGCAAGAACACCGCGCCAAACCCGAGCGAGAAGACCACCGTCGTCAGAACGGAGTAGCGCCGCAGCGCGGCCTTGCCAAAGATGCTGTAGAGGCCGTAGGTCAGTCCCGCGCCCAGCCCGGCCAGCACGCCGATCGGATGTACGCGAAGGGCCCCGGGGATCGCGCCGGCAACGAGCCCAGAACCCGCGAACGTGAGCGCAACCGCCAGGAGCTTCATCCGTGTCAGCGCCTCGCCAAAGAACACGCGCGCCAGCACGACGACCCAGGCGGGCGCAGTGTACAACAGGACTGCCGCGGTGGCGATGGTGGTGCGCTCGATCGCGGTGAGATAGATGGTCATGAACCCTGCGACACTGACCGCGCCGTAAGCCGCGAACAGCATCAGGTCCCGTCTCGCGACGCGCAGCGCCGCGCGGTCGGTTGCAAGACAGTAGAGAAAAAGAATGGCGAACGCGCCTGACGCGCGCCACGTCGCACCCTGCAGGGGCGTCAGTCCGGTGGCGAAGAGAGCGCGCGCTGCCACCCCGATCGTGCCCCACGCGAGGGCGGCCCCGGCGACCGCGACGTAGCCGAGCAGCGCACCGTCGCCCGCCGAATGCGGCGCGCTACGGCTCAGCGACGGCGAAGAGCTCGTTTTGGCGGAGAAAACTGGATAGCAACAGGCGGAGGTACGGGCTGTCGAGCTGGCTGCGGTAGTCCTGCAACGCGGCCTGCTTTGCCGCCAGCTCGTCCGGCGTGAGGTCGAACCGGAGCCAGCGGTGGGACTCGCGCAGCGAATTCGGGGGTAGCAACGGTGCGCCCGGCGCGTAGCGGAGGGGGCGTGGGAAGTCCCACGCGTGCACCAGGTAGGTATACACGCGGGGCCGTGCCTGCTCGTCCCAGGCAACCGACCGGATCGCCCGACGCACGAAGAGATTCAGCGCGCGGTGATCGCCATGCCGGTCGGATTCGTGGTGGGTCAGTACCACGCTCGGCTGCACCAGCATGACTACGGTCTGCACATCTCTGGCGAGGTCCTCTGCGGTATACGCTGCGTGTGGCCGGAACGCCAGGCGATAGGGCGACTCCGATGTCTTCGTGAACGGCGAAACGTACGGCTTGCCCGGAGTCCGGCGTTGCGCGGTCAGCGCCATCAGCCCCCGATCGGGATAGCCGAGAAACAAGATGCGCTCCGTCGGCACGCCGAGTCTCCCAAGCGCATGCAAGGCCTCCTGCTGCCGAGCCTCGCCTTCGGCAATAAAATCGGCGGCACGCGGGAGAAGCCGGCGGCTGCCCAGCGCCGCCGCCAGGCGGTTGCCATCGCCGTTCGTGCCAAACGCTACCCACACCTCGGCACCGGCGGCCTGCGCACGCTGGATGAGGCCCCCCGCGGCGAGCAGTTCGTCGTCGGCGTGGGCCGCGACGATGAGATAGCGGTCCGCGGCCGTGGGCTCGGGAAACAGTTCAATGGCGCTGCCGATGGCAGGGGCCGCAGAGAAGAGTCCCATGCTGAGGTAGGCCGTCATGAGGACCATGCTGGTCAGGGTGAACACCCGCGTGCGGCGCAGCCGGACGGCGCCGTGGCGTCGCTTCCGGCGCAGTCCGAGCACGTCGATCGTCATCTTGACCTTGCCCTGCCAGCCGTGGATGAGGCCGTATTTTTCCTCCTTCCGGGGATGGTTCACGCCCGTGAACGGGACGCGCGCGATCGTCCATCTTTCGCGCCGTGCCCGGTCGGTGAGTGCCCGTTCGAACCCGAAGCGAGTCGTGGCCAGTTGGGGCCGATCCAGGAGCACGTCGCGGTGGACAACTCTGATGCCCGAGAGGTGCGGCAACACCGTCTGCACGAGATCCGAAGCCAGCACGCCGACGGCCATGTCGCAGTCCTTGCACAGGACAGGGCAGATCAGCGCACTGAGCTCGCACGGCTTGACGTTCACCAGATCGGCATCGATAAGCAGCAGGACACGTCCCGAAGCCCGCCGCGCGCCCGCCAGGACCGCCCCGCCCTTGCCCAGATTGCCGGGCAGCATGACGACACGATCGGCGCCCGCCGTCGCCGCGGCCTCAGCGGTGCCATCTGTCGAGCCGTCGGACACGACGACAATCTCATCAACCTGGGAAACCTGCCGCACCGCGTGGATGACGCCGCGGATCAGACGCTCTTCGTTGAAGGCCGCGATCACGCACGAGACGGTGATGCTCATGCGGCGTCCTTCGCGCGGCGCGCCAGAAAATAACGCCCGGCGCCCACCTGGCGGGTCTCGACCGAATCGCACCCCAGCGCGCGCAATTGCTTCACCATCGACCGCACGACCCACGGCAGCACGGGTCCGCCTGCCGAGTAGGCCAGCACGACCCACCCGCCCGGCCGCAGCACGCGGACGAGCTCTCGCGGGACGGGGAAGGCGTTTTGGACCGAGGCGAGATCGAAGGCTGCCGCGGGAAACGGCAGGCGCGCCGCATTGGCGCCCGCAAACCGCACCGGCCATCGACTGGCGCGCGCGTGGTGCGCGGCCCGCGTCAGCATCGCCGGCGAGAGGTCGACGGCGACGCCGCGGCATCGGGGAAAGCGCCGCAGGACGGCACCGATGACCGCGCCGGTCCCGGTGCTGACATCCAGCGCTGTGCGGGGAGCGTCGGGCAGCCGGAGCAGCGCGGCCTCAAGGGGTGCGAAGTACCCCGCCTGGGGCAGCACATCCGCCTCGTACCGTGGCGCCAGCGATCCGTAGCGGCGCCGCGCCATCGCACGCTGCACGGACGAGCCGACGAACCCCGAGGTCCACGCCCCCGCGGTGAGGTAAATCGTATCGGTGATGAATGAACTCAGCCATGTCGCCCGCATCACGTGCTCCGTTCGAAGGAGTCAGTGCGTGTCCCCTCGGTGCGGAGGACAGGAGCCGGCGCCTTGAGCAAGCCGGAGATAAAAGACGAGGACGATGCTGGGTCGCTCCGGTGCGCCCGATAGATTCTGCACGCGGGCGAGGATTCCTGTCTGCCATCGCCGGCATCTGGCCACGGCCACGTGAGGTGAAAGAGTCGTCCGATTTACAGGAGGCGGGCGGTGAGGTCCTGCGCCGTGAGTTCGATCAGTGCGCCGCCGGACTTTCCATCCCCCATGGTGCAGTTGATCACGGTGGTTTCATTCACTCGCGCGATGCCGGCCGACTCGTGAACATGTCCGCACGTGAGCACGCGGGGTTGAATCCGCGTCAGAAGACCAAGAACGTCCTGAGAGCCGATGTGACGGCCTGAGGGAACCAGGTCCAGGGTCCCGTAGGGCGGTTCGTGCACGACGAGCACATCGCAGTGCGCGGTAACGCGGGGTCCGCCGAAGGATATGCCGCCGATCACCACCGGCTGCGTCTCATGCAGCCGCCCGTGCTGGCGAACCTTTGAGATGGTCAGCGGCCCGTCCATGTTACCCGTCACCGCGAGGACCGGGACGGCCAGGGTATCTAGAAGGCTGAGGGCGTCTCGCCCCATGTCGACATGGGTCAGGTCGCCGGGGAGCAGAACAACAGAGGGCGCGTATTCGGTCACGAGCGCGCGTACGCGCCTGATCCGCTCCGGCCGGCCGTGCAGATCGGCGCACGCGAGAATCCTCATGTGAGGCGTTCAACACCCGCGGGGCGGTGAGTTGTATTCCATGAGTATACTCAGGGATGATAACCGGTGGGAAGAGGACGGCATATGACTCATATCGAGTTTCTCATCTTAGCAAACCACGCCGAGGCCAAGGAGGGGTTGCTGTACGTGCTCGGAGGCGGTTGGACCGATCACTGGCGGCAGGTGCCCAAAGGCGGCCCGATCCCCGCAAGCCATTTTGGTGTCGGCGTGGGGGTCATCGTCGAGTGGACTGACACGAATCGCCCCCACCATCTCACTATCAGGTTTGAAACAGATGACGGCAAGGAGGTCGGTCGCGTGGAAGGGGATCTTGAGGTGGGCCGCCCGCCCGGCCTGCCTGCGGGATCTGATCAGCGAGCCGTGTTGGCCTTCAACGGTGACTTTCAGTGGCCCTCGAGCGGCGGCTACCGGGTTGTTGCGCGCCTAGGCTCCGACAGCGCCACAGACAAGATCGTGAGATTCCGCGTGCATGATCAGCCCCTTGAGGTCACCGGCCGATAAGAGTGGCTGCATACGTGCGTTCTTGTCACTCACGACGCCCTTCCGTATAATGAAGCGCGCCGGCGGTCCCCCGGCGCTTCGTGTTTGACTGCGGCCCCATCGTCTAGGGGACCAGGACGCGGCCCTCTCAAGGCCGAAACGGGGGTTCGAATCCCCCTGGGGCCACCACTCATCCCGATTGAGCTACCGACCACGCGCGGAACGCCTGTACGCGCCCGCCTAGCGCCGGACCTCGTAAAAAGCTCCGTGCGGCCGGCCCCCGCCGGGATATGGATAAGCTGTAATGAGTTTTCTCCGGGTGTTGTCGACGACCGCGACGCTCCCCAAATCCCCCGGGCCTTCGACCGCGACGAATGTAAACCGGCCGTCCTCCGTGAGCCACTGATGTCCCGTCGTCGTCCCACCAACATCCACCCACGTCACCTGTAAGTTTGTCGTATCGACGAACGCCAGCTGCGCGGGAACGCCGCGGAGGCCGATGATCAGCGTCCGTCTGTCGGTCGTGAGCTGCAACGTATCGGGTTGCACCCCGACCGTGGTTTCGCCGGTGATCCCCCGCCTCTGCAAGTCCACGACCTTGACCTTATTCTCGTTGCGAATCGAGACGTAGGCCGTGTGGCCGTCGGGAGTGACGAGGACCTCGCTGGGGCGGTTTCCGATCGGGAGTGTCCAGGCGATCGATCGTGTGCGTGTGTCGATCGCGGCGAGCTCGTTGGAGACCTCGCTCACAGCATAGAGCAAACCGTCACGGGTCGGCCATGAGGCGTGGGTGCGTGCGGCGGACGATTGACTCGCGGGCAGGCCGGCAATCCGGGTGTCCGTTTGTGTGTCGATGACCCCGACCTGGTTCGACTCGTATTCCGCAACATAGACGAACCGCCCGGAGGCATCGTACATCATATGATGCGGACGCGGGCCGGTCGTGATGGTCTTGAGGGGTGTCATGCTGGCGGCCGACAGGACCGAGACCGTGTTGGAGCCTTCGTTCGAGACGTAGACTTTCCCAGTGCCCGGCGGCACGAGGATCCCGATCGGCGCGCGCTCCACCGGCGCGATCCTGGTGACCACGCCCGTGGCGGCGTCATACCTGGCAACGGTGTGCTGAGTCCTGTTGGTCACCCACACCATGCCGCTCAGAGCGAGCAGCTCTTCACCGCCGCGAATCGCGGCGACCGGTCCCAGGCTGAGCGCGATCCAAAAGAGCAAGGCGAGTGCCAGATATACCTTTCGCATACCCCACCTCCTTGAGATACCGGCGCAGGAAGGCCAGCAGCTTACCCTCATCGCGGAAGGCGATGCGCTCGCCGCTTTCGACGTGCTGGACCTCCCCCCGCCATGGGCTCCGCGGTTCAATCCTGAGCCGCACAACGAACGATGCGCATCTTGTCCTGTCCAGCGCAGGCCACCGCAGCTACCCGGCGCGGCTGACCTCCGGGTGCCGCCTGAGCCTATCTGAGTCCAGTGAAATTCCGGTGAAATGGCAGGTGAGGCTACGTGGAAGGTGCGGCTTGTTCTATCAGCGCGGTTGTTTCCGGCTGTGGGGGTACTCCGAGCTCCTCGCGCAGAAGTTGCTCACAGAGCCGGTAGATGCGGACGGCTCCAGCCCGGTCGCCGCGGAGAAGGTGACAACGGATCACGGCCCGGTAGGTAGCCTCGCGCAGCCGATCCAACGCGAGCACCCGCTGTAGAGTATCGATAGCTCTGCGATAATCTTTCCGCCTCTCGTACAGGTGGGCCAGCTCCTCCAAGGTCCCGATGTGCATCTCCCGGCGGCGCTCGCGCTCCAGCGCCAGCCAGTCATCGTAGAGGTCTTCTTCCAGGAGGTCGCCCCGATAGAGGGCGACGGCCTGCTCCAAGGCGGTGATCGCCGTCGTGGCGGTGGTACCTGCAGCTTCGTCGCGGCGGGCATCGGCCAGCAGCCTGTCGTATTCGTCGACGTCGACCCAGCATCTCTCCGGAACAACGAGGCGGATCATCTCCCTGTCACGCTGCACGAAGTGGGATCGCGTCCCCTCCTGCAGCGGTTCGAGGACCTGTCGCAGATGTTTGACGGCGGTCTTGAGGTTGACCGCTCCGGCTCGCGCACCGGCGTTCGGCCATAGCAGATCACTCAGTTGCTCCTGGTGCACGCCGCGGGTCCGGTGCATGAGCAGGTATTTGCAGAGGGTTTTCACCTTCTGCGTCTTCCAGGCGCGATCCTCAATGCCCTCACCGTTTCGAACGACCTCAAAGCGCCCCAGGAGCCGGAAGTACAGCCGCGGCGCTTCGGGTTCGCGCAGCATTTCTAGCGCGCGCCTTGCGGAGGCACGGGTCTTTAGATCGCGGTCAGTCAGCAGGCGCGTGAGAGGGCGGCGAGCTTCCGGATCACCTAACCTCCCAAGCAAGGCGATACTCCGGCTGCGCAGCGCGGCGTGCCGCAGGCCAGCGATGAGCGGGTCCACCGCCAGCCGCCCGAGGCGGAGGAGCAGTTCCTCAGCGATCTGCGGCTCTATGTTCCGATGGAGCGCCTGGATGAGAAGTGGGACAGTCCAGCCGGCTTCGGCCTGCACGAATGCGCACACGTCGTCCATGCACGACGCCGCCAGTCGCAGCGCCTGTGCGGCCGCGGTTCGAGCCGCTTCCGGCGGCACGTTCGAACCGGTTAGATCCCACCGCAACTGCGCTTCCAGAATCGCGCACCGCGCCAGGCCCGGAGGCGAGCCCCAGCGGGTGAACGTTTCTCGCAGCGCGGGGAGCAGTTGCAGCGCCTCGTCGGGGCGGCCCGCCGTCCTCAGCAGACCGATTTCCTGAATGCGGAGTAGGGGAAGGATCTTGCCCAGGCCGGTCCGACGGCAGAGTTGCAGCGCCGTGCCTAACAGGGACTCGGCCTCCCTCAGATTGCCACGCGCCCGCGCCACCCGCGTCAAGCCAAGCAGCGCCCAGAGACGCGGTTCCTGCGACTCCCCATCCCGGCATTTGTCCAGGGCCTGCTGGTACGCCTGCGCCGCCCTCTCCAGATCTCCATTCAAAGCACACGCGTCACCCACAAGATAGGTGAGGGCGAGATCGGTGACCCGTTCCCCAGTTTGTTTGTGGAGTCCCTCGGCTTGGCTCAGGGTGTCGACGGCAGTGGTAACATCCCTTAAGGCCAGTTGCGTCCTGGCGAGTTCCGTGAGCACCAGGACCTGATAGGAAAGTGATCCTCGCTCAGTGGCCTCGTGCAGCGACTGCTGAAAGTGTTCCGCGGCACGCAAGTATTCCAGTCTTGCCGCCGCGATCAGTCCGGACAGATAGCTGCGCGCGAGCCCTTTTCCGGGCTGCGCACTTTGAGTGGAGACTGTCTGTAAGTGGGGAACGAGTGCTTCCGCGGCGGTCAGGTCTCCAAGTTGGATGTTGCAGTCCGCCATGATTCCCACAATGCCGGTGCGCATCCGCGGCTCAACAGATTCATCTAGGCGCGCCAGGGCTGGGCGGCAGACTGTGATGGCTTCCTCATACCGGTCCATGCATGAGTACATAACGCCGGAGCCGTGCACGGCGAATGCCCACAGGTTCAGGTCTTTGCCCTCGGCTGCCTTCATCGCACGTTGCGCAAAGACCAGCCCACGCTGGTAGTCGCCAACGAAGCGACTGGCGCTTGCTCCGCACCGTGTCATCCAGGGATATTCCTCCTGGACGTGCACGGGCAACCGGGTAACGATGTCTCGAAACACATAGGCGAGCTTGGCCGTCAGGCGGTCGCCATGCAGCGGCTTCATGACGCGCTCGGCGTCCTCGTACGCCTCCGCGGCGATGTAGTGCCGCACCGCCTGTTCCGGGACGCCTTCCGCTTCAAGCTGGCGGCCCGCCCGGCCGTGCAGATCGCCAACGGCGGCGCTGCCGCGCTGCGCCAGTTGCTGCTGAAGAAACTCCGCGAAGAGCTGGTGATAGCGATAGCGGGGGCCGGCTTCGTCCAGGCGGTAGAGGAAGATGTTCTTGTGATCCAACTCCCGCAAGATCGCGACAGGATCGCCGTCATCGACAAGCGACCGGCACAGCGACGGCCAGAGTTCGGCGAGGATGGACGTGCGCAGCAGAAACTCCTGAAGCTGCGGCGTCAGCGTGCCGACAACCGTTGCGGCCAGGTAGTCAAAGATCTCTCGAGGCGTTCCCTCGACGGCAACGGTTCCGCAGGCCTTTGATGCCAGCGCGACAAGCTGTAGTGCCGCCGGCCACCCCTCGGTACGATCGGCTAACTGACGCACTTCTGCCTGACGCACACTCAGGCCGTGGCTGTGCCGCAAGAAGTGGGCCGTCTCCTCCGGTGTGAATGACAGACGCGCCTTGTCGAGGACGATCGCCTCCTCCGCTACCAGCAACCTGGGCAGCGTCTGCAGTTGAGGCCAGGTGCGCGAGGCGATCAACATGTGGACGGTAGTGGGGAGCGACAACAGGAGTGCGTCGAGAAGGTCCGTTACCCCAGGGCGACCGTCTACAACATGAAAGTCATCCATGACGAGAGCCAACGGCGGTGCGTCCTCCAGGCCACGCAGCAGGCCACTTCGGAGTGCCGCCGGGCTGGGGCCCGTCCTCAGCACCTCGAGCACCTGCTCGCCAAAGTCCGGCACCACTTCCCGAATCGCGGCGACGAGTCCGGCGACGAGAAGATTGGGATCGGCATCGCCATCGTCCAGGGTGAGCCAGGCGACGGGCAGTGGCAGTTCCGGGAGGGCAGACAGAAGGAGGCTGGTCTTGCCGTACCCTGCTTCGGCAGACAGCAAGAGCAACTTCCTTTGAAGGGCTTCGTGAATCACAGAGGTCAGCCGGGCGCGGTCGATCAGGGACACGCCGATGTGCGGCGGCTTGACCTTTGTGCGCAGAATCTCAAATGCGCCAGACACTTGATCACTCAGCGCGCGATGCCTATGGAACGATTCTCAGGTTCCCACGCGGCCGCCGAACTCCTGCTGAATCCGCCGCGCGGAGCTGTCTTCCAAAGCCGCTGCTGTCGCGGGTACCCCTAAATTTCTTGCGCCAACAGCCGATCGTAATTGACAGCCGGTATCTTGATGCTAAAGTGAGGCTACCATGGTGGGGAAGCGAATAACCGTAGACCATCTCGCTGCGATCGTGGCGGACGGTTTTCAGGCGCTGCATGATGAAATGAGGGAGGGCTTTCGCCACGTCAATAGCCGGCTTGACTCAGTAGAGGTGAAACTCGGGGAACACAGCGCTGTCCTCGCCGAACACAGTACTATCCTCGCCGAACACAGTACTATCCTCGATCAACATTCCGGCCTTCTCGCCCGCATCGAGCGCAAGCTGGACAGCACAATTGCCCGCGTTGATGACCACGGCATCAGATTGGACAGGCTGGAGCGGAAGAAGCAGAGCTGACCTGCACGGTTGGACCGGGGTGAAGACCCAACGCATTCTTACCGTTTCGATGGCCCGCCGCCTTGCCATTCTGGCACAGCGGTTCGCCGGGGCCCGCCCACGACCAGATCGCGAGGGCATTCTCGGCCTCGGCCGGCCTACGGCCGGTACCCCAGCAGCGGCCAGTAGAAGAGCGCCGCGGTCCAGGTAAGCAGAATGAGCACAACGGTCGCGGGGAGCCCTGAGCGCAGATAGTCCTGGGTGTTGTGATATTCATAGCCGATCGTGATCATCCCGGTCGGGGTCTGCGTCGGCAGGAGAAACCCGGGGCCTGCAGTCACGACCACCATCATGCCGACCCACAGCGGACTCAGCCCCCACCCCTTTGCCAGGGTGAACGCCACCGGCAACCCGGCCGCGATCATACCCAGGTTGTTCACGAAGCCCACCCGGACCAGCACGATGAGCGGCGCGATGATCAGGACGGCCGCCAGCGGCGAGGGCCGGCTGAGGACGCCAAGCGTCGCATCGGTCAGCCACTTTCCTGCGCCAGAGCGCTCGATCGCGTTGGCCAGCGACAGCGATACCGCAAACAGAATGATCACGTTCCACTTCACGGCGGCCAGCGCCCGGTCCCAGGTGAGCAAGCGCACGCCCGGCATCAACAGCGCCAGCATCCCCATGGTGCCCGCCTGCGCCGTGGTGATCCCCCAACGGGGCCCGACGATCCACAAGACGTACATGCCCGCGAACACCGCGAGCATCTTACGCTCGGCCACGGTCAGGGCGCCCATCCGCGCGAGTTCCTCACGCACGTAAGCGGCGCCGCCGACCAGGTCCTCACGTTCCGGCGGGAAGACCGACAGGAGAATCCGCCACAGCACGACCACGAAGACGATGACGAGCGGGAGGAATGCTACCATCCACTGCACGTATGTCCAGCGGTGGCCGATCAGGGTGCCAAAGGCGCCCGCCGCATAGACCGTCGCGCCCGCGGCGGTGGGAAGCCCGATGCCGGCCATGATCGACGCGTGTGACGTCCCGACGAGCATGGACTTCGCGAAGTTCGACGGCGGCGTGATGCCGGCTGCGCCAATGATCCCGAGGCAGACCGGCAAGATCATCGAGATGCGTCCGGCCGCCGTCGGCACCATGAACGACAGGACGAAGATGACGGCCAGCAGCGCGAGCAGCACCGTTGAGGCACGACCGCCGGCCGCGCGCAGGATGCCCAGCGCGATGCGCTGCCCCAGGCCACAATCCGCCATGCCCTGCGCGATGATGAATGTCGCCGCGAGCAGCCAGACGAACTCCGCGCCGAATCCCGCGACGACCTGCTCGAACGTCATCACCCCCAGGACCGAGAGCA
>JBOGSE010000363.1:0-5980 GCA_050694895.1 bacterium
AAGACCTGCGGGGGCTTCACGTCTTCGCGCAGGTACGTCTGCATCTTGCGCATCCGCTTCTCGAACATCGCCTTGCGCCTGGGCGCGTCGGTGGTGACCATGCCCGCCTCGTCATGCTCCGATCCGCTCATCTTGAAGATGCCGCCGGGGATACCCGGCACGTTGCGCGGGGAGATGCCCGACTCGGTGACGGCGTACCGGCGATACCCATCATTCTTGATGTCGGCCTCGCGCAGGAGACCGTGGCGGGCCACCGGCTTGCGGTGGGTGGTGAAGAACTCTTCCGGCAGGTCACGCCGGCCGTCGGCCAGGGTCAGATCGGTCAACAGAAAGACGGGGCACTGATATTTGTCCGCCAGGTCAAACGCCTCGAACGCCAGCGTGTAGCACTCTTCCACCGAGCCGGCGGCGAGCACGATCCGCGGAATCTCTCCATGCCCGGAAAAGATCGACATTGACAGATCGCCCTGCTCGGGTTTGGTGGGCATGCCGGTGGAAGGGCCGGCGCGCTGCGTGTCGATGATGACGATCGGGGTCTCGGAGACGCCCGATACCCCGAACTCTTCGACCTTCAGCGAGATGCCCGGGCCCGACGAGCCGATCGCGCTGCGGACGCCCGCCAGGCTGGCGCCAAGTGCCGCGCGGATGGACTCGCGCTCGTTCTGCCCCTGCAACGCCCGACCGCCATAGCGCGGCAGATGCGCTTGCATGAACTCGAGGATCGCCGACGCGGGTGTGATCGGATAGCCGGCGTAGTAGCGGCAGCCGGCCAGGATCGCGCCCATGCCGAGCGCCTCGTTGCCGTTGACCAGCAGGGTGGGTCCCGGGGTCTTTTGCGGTACCAGCTTGTAGTCAACGGCATCCCAGCGGTTGGCCTTGAGAATATCCTCAATGGCGGCCCGGCCGCGGCGGGCGGCTTCCAGGTTGAGATCGATGACCTCGCGGCCCTTGCGTGAGAACCGCTCCTCCAGGTACGCGCCGAAGAGCGCATAATCCAGGTCGAACTCGAGCAGCCGGAGCAGCGCGCCGGTGACGACCGTGTTTTTGACCACTTCCTTCTTCAGCTCACGCTGCGCGATCTGCCGCGCCGGGAGTGGAAAGACCTTGATCCTCCGCGCCTCCAGGGCGCTTGTGTCCACCGTCCCGGTGGTGCTGTCGTAGAGCAGGACGCCGCCGTCCTTGAGGTTGTTGCCGTGGCGCAAGATCGTGTCGCGGTTGGGCTGGACGGGCGCGTCGGGGTTGGTGTCGTACTCGAGAGCGGCCAGGATGTCGGTGCGGTCGTCGCCATAGGAGAGCGGGGGTTTGTCGGAAACGACCACGGGGTCGTACTGATGCGCCCCATAGATCGTCGACGCGTACCCCTTCTCCATCGCCAGTACGTGCAGACCGGCGCGGACGAACATCTTGCCCAGCAGATCGGTTACCGTCGTGACCCCGTCGCGGAGCTGCACCCCTCCGACGAGAAGCTTCAGGTTGTTGACGACCACCGAATGTCGCTCCTTTGACCCCAAAATAGACACAAACACCCCGCCGGGAGGCTGCGCGGCCGCCTGCATCTGGGCGTCCAAAAGTATAGCATAGCCCCTTCGGCAAAGTGTATGCCCGTTACGCACGGCATCCACACCTGGAGGGAGGGACGGTGACGCACCGAAGCAAAGAACGATGCTCCTTGCGACGCCCTTTGACCAGCTCCAGACTGGCGCGCGGTGGGTCTCGAGGGGCCGGACGATCACCGAAGCGGACATCGTGCACTTCGCCGGTGTCAGCGGAGACTGGTTTCCGCTGCACACCGATCAGGCCTATGCAGCCGGGACGGCGTACGGCGCGCGCATCGCGCATGGGATGCTGGTGCTCAGCGTCGCCATGGGTCTGATCCCCCTTCCTCCCGAGACCATCGTCGCCTTCTACGGCATCGACAAAGTGCGGTTCACCCGGCCGGTCTTCATCGGCGATACGATCCACATCGAGATGGAAGTCGCCCGCAAGGAGCCCAAGGGCGCCGACCGCGGCCTGCTGACGCTGCTGCTCGACGTGAAGAACCAGCGCGACGAGACCGTGGCCATCTCCAGTCCACGGGTCCTCGTGCGGCGGCAGGCTGCGCAATGACCGACCTCCTCGAGAAGTATGAAGACGATCTGTATCTTGTCAAAGGCGCTGCGGGATGGATCGCGGTCGCCATCCTGCTGGCGGGGCTCGCGGCACTGCCCTTCCTGCTGCCGCTCGTCGGGCGCGGCTACCTGCTGTTCATCATTGTGCTTGCGGCATCGAACGTCATCGTGGCCATCGGCCTGAACCTGCTGGTCGGATACACTGGCCTGATCTCGCTGGGTCATGCGGGCTTCGTCGCCATCGGCGCCTATGCGTCGGGCCTGCTCACCTCGAGGCTCGGACTGCCGTGGTATCTGGCGTGGGCGGGGGCCGCGGCTATCAGCGCGGCGTTTGGGTTTCTGGTCGGCGTCCCGGCGCTGCGCCTGACCGGCCCCTATCTGACGATTGCGACGCTGGGATTCGGGATTGCCGTCTACCAGGTCCTGACGAACTGGACGAGCCTCTCGGGCGGGCGCATGGGGCTGCCAGTCCCGCAACTCTCCCTCGGCGTCGGAGGGTTGACGTCCACGCAGCAGCTGTATTACGTCGCCGTCGGCTCGGCCGTGATCCTCGCCTGGGTCGCCTATAACCTGACCCGATCGCACATCGGCAGGGCGTTCGTTGCCATCCGCGACAGCGACATCGCCGCCGAAGTGACCGGTGTCAACCTGACCTGGTACAAGACGCTGTCGTTTGCGGTCAGCGCCGCCTACGCCGGTGTCGCCGGCGCCATCGTCGCCCAGGCGTTGCGCCACCTCGAGCCGCAGGCATTCACCTTTCTCGACTCGATCACGTATTTTGCGATGATCGTCATCGGTGGGCTCGGAACGGTCTCCGGCGCCATCATCGGCGGGGTGCTGCTCACGCTCCTTCCGCACTATCTCTCCGGATTCAAGCTGTGGCTTCCGGTCATCTACGGCGGCGTGATCATCTTGATGATGGCCGCGGAACCGCTGGGGATCTTCGGACGGTGGCTGAAGGTCAAGCGCTACCTGAAGGCGTGGCCGCTGTGACCCAGCTCTTGCAGTACGGCGTCGGTGGGCTGGCCGCGGGCAGCCTCTATGCACTGGTCGCCCTTGGCATCGTGCTCCTCTACCGCAGCTCGCGGGTATTGAACTTCGCGCACGGAGACATGGCCACGCTGGCCACGTTCATCGCGTTCACGTTGCTCACCAGGGCCCTTCCCTTCCCGATTGCGATCGCCGGCAGTCTCGCCGCCGCGGCGGCGCTAGGCGCACTATTCTTCTTCGCTGTCCTCCGCCCGGCACGCGAAAGCACGCTGCTCGGCCGGATTGTCATCACGCTGGGCTTCGCGCTGCTGCTCTCCGGCGCGATGCAGATCGTCTGGGGCAACGACACACAGACGTTCCCGTTCCCCCTCTCAGACACGCGCGTCTATCGGATTGGCGAGGTCGTCGTCAGCGAGATGAACCTGGGCACGATCCTGGCGGGCGTTGCGCTGATGGGGCTGATGTACGTGCTGGTGCAGCGCACCAAGGTGGGCCTGGCCATGCGGGCCGTGGCCCAGAACCCCGCCGCGGCCCAGGTGCTGGGCATCCCCGCCAAGCGCATCTACGCGCTCACCTGGGGCCTGGCCTCCGCCCTGGGCGGCGCCGCGGGGGTGCTGCTCGCCCCGGTCGTCTACCTCGACCCGTTCATGATGCTCGACCCGTTCCTCAAGGGGTTCGCTGGGGCGGTTCTGGGCGGGATGGACAGCATGCCGGGCGCGGTTCTTGGGGGATTCTTACTAGGGGTTGCCGAAAGTGTCTTCGCAGGATACGTGTCCTTCAAGTTCAAGACGACGCTGGCCTTCGCGGTCATCATCCTGGTTCTGATGGTCAGACCCGAAGGGCTGCTGGGCAGGGAGTATCATCGAAGGGTGTAGCTGCACGCTGGTACGAGACAGTCTCAGGGAGGGAGTCTATATGAACATCGTGATCAGGCTCTTGCTTGCGGCCGTCGCGGTGGCGGCGCTGTCCGCCACGGCGGTGAGTCAGCCCGCCGAGCGAGGCGTGACGGCGAACGAGATCGTCCTCGGGACGACGATGCCGATGTCCGGCCCCGCCGCGTTCTGGGGCGTTGGGGTGAGTGGCGGCATGGAAGCCTGGCTGCGCACGATCAACGACGCGGGTGGGATCCACGGCCGCAGGCTGCGGCTCGTGGTCAAGGACGACGCCTACCTGCCCCCGCGCGCGGTCGCGAACACGCGCGAGCTCGTCGAGCGCGATGCGGTCTTCGCGCTGGTGTCCTCGCTGGGGACCGCCAACGTGTTCGCGATGCGCGACTACGTGATCGAGTCCCAGACGCTCTGGATCACCCCGCTGGCGAGCACCGATATCTGGGCGGGCTTCAAGAACAAGAAGTACCTCTTCGTCACGTACCCCGGGTACATCGACGAAGGCATCTACCTGACCAAGTACGCCGCGGAAAACCTCAAGGCCCAGAAGGTCGCGGTCTTCTACCAGAACGACCTCTACGGCCAACAGGGCCTGCTTGGGGTCAAGCGCGGGATCGCCCAGAAGAACCTGAAACTCGTCGGACAGGCGTCGTACGAGGTCACCGATGCTGAGGTCACGGCGCAGGGACAGAAGCTGAAGGAGTCCGGCGCCGATACCGTCGTGCTCTACGCCACGCCCCGGCACGGTGCGCTGATTGTGCGGGAGATGGCCAAGCTCGGGTACACCCCAACGCTGGTGTCGTCGTTCACCCTGCTCGATCCCATCATGTTCACCCTGGCCGGGGACGCGTGGAACAATGTCTACCACGCGTCGTACAGCCCGCTGCCCGGTACCGGTGACCCGAAAGTCGATAGCGTCCTGTCCACCCTCACGCGTGTCAACCCGGCACTGGCCCGGAACCCCTTCAACGCCAACGCAGGCGTCTCGTTCATCGAGGCCTTCCTCGAGGGCCTGCGGCGGACCGGGCCGCAACTCACCAAGGACCGGCTCGTGGCCGCTATGGAGACCATCAAAAACTGGGACGGCGAGGTGATTCGGCAAGTCACCTTCGGTCCGGACCAGCACCAGGGGACGAACCGGTTCTTCATGGTGAAAGTCGAGAACAAGCAGTACCGCAAGCTCACTGACTGGTACACGTACCCTAAGAAGTTCTAGCGTTAGTGTATTGCGGCTGGGGCCGGAAAAACGACCTTTCCGGCCCCAGCCGCATCAAAAGAAATGAACTCCGGACCGCTGCTGGGCATCACGAGCCTCTCCATCGCCTTCGGTGGGATTCTCGCCCTCGATCGCGTCGATCTCGACGTTGGTCCGCGCGAACTCGTCTCGGTCATCGGGCCCAACGGCGCGGGCAAGACGACACTCTTCAACTGCATCTGCGGGCTCTACCGGCCCGACGGGGGCGGCATCGCGTTTCAGGGCGCGCCGTTGTCCAGGCGCCCAGACAACGTCGCACGGCGCGGGATTGCCCGCACGTTCCAGAACCTCGAGCTCTTCCGGATGAGCACGGTGCTGGACAACGTTCTGCTCGGCCGTCATCTGCACATCCAGACCTCGTTCGTCGATGCGGCGCTCGGCACACCGCGATGGCGCCGCGAAGAGGTCCGGCATCGGCGGCGCGTCGAGGAGATCCTGGACTTCCTCGATCTGCAGGCGATGCGCCGGCGACGCGTGGGGGACCTTCCCATGGGACAGCAGCGCATGGTGGAGATCGCGCGGGCGCTGGCGACCGAGCCCGTGCTCCTGCTGCTGGACGAGCCCTCGTCGGGCATGACCGCCGAAGAGAAGGCCGATCTGGTCTTCCGGATCAACGATATCCGGGAGGAGTGGGGCATCACGGTCATCCTGGTTGAGCACGACCTGAAGCTCGTCATGGGCATCTCGGACTGGATCGCCGTGCTCGACCATGGGGTGAAGATCGCGCAGGGGCCGCCCGA
>JBOGSE010000364.1:0-1970 GCA_050694895.1 bacterium
CACGCCCACGGCGGGCCGGGTGTGCGTATCTGCGTCGAGGCCGGCGTCGACACGATCGAGCACGGTAAGCTCTGCGACCTCGACGACCTGGTGGAGATGCGCCGCCGCGGTACCTGGCTGGTGACGAACAACGCGGTCTCCGGCCATCCCGATGGCATCGAAAAGGGTGACGCGCACGAACCGGCCATCATGGCCAAACTGCGCGAGTCACGCGAGAAGTCGCGAGAGAACTTCAAGGCCGTTCTGGAAAGCGGCGTCAAGTGGGCGCTGGGCACCGACTCGATGCACGGCTTGATGTGGTGGGAGATCGCCAAAGTCGTGGAGTGGGGCGCCGATCGTCACGATGCCATCCTGGCGGCGACGCAGCGGGCGGCGGAGGCCATCGGCCTCGGCGACGAGGTGGGCAGTCTCGAGCCCGGCAAACGCGCCGACCTCATCAGCGTCGATGGCGATCCATTGGCGGACATTGCGTGTCTGCAGCGGGTCGGTGTTATTCTGCAGGGCGGGCGCCGCCGGGATATCCTTTCCGAACAGTAGCGCTCCCGTCCCACGTCAGCGGTGGCCGGGGGATCACCAATTCTAGCGACCCGCCGGCCCGCATCCCCCAGTCCTCGCGATCCGCACAAACCCGCCGGGCATGTCTGCTCGCGCCGCGAAACGGGCAGATATGACGTGGGGGCAGTCACCCCCACACAACTCCCGAAAAAGGCAAACCCGGAGCAATCCGGGGACGCAAAGCCAACAGAGCCATCTGGGCTGGCTGGGCCGCCGGGTAAAACACGGGGCCCAGTTTTTCTTTGCGATGAGCGAAGACGCGCAGATGGCGACCAGCGTCTCAGTGTTCACCAGTGCACCGGCGAACGTCCAGGATCGTGCGGACGTCGCGTACCTTCTCCTCGATGGACTCCGCCGACCACGGCGGACCCAGCCAGAGGAAGCCGTCCTCTGCGCACTGGGTCTCGCCGGCGACGGCAGCCCTGTGCCGCTTGCCGTGCGCGTCGCCGTCCGCGAAGACGAGCAGTCCTGGCGCGCGCTGCTCAACGACCTCAAGACGGGTGGCGCAGGTGACGGCGTGCTTCTCGTCATCTGCGACGGACATCCCGCGCTGATGAGAGCGATCAAGACGGCATATCCCGAGACGCCCGTGCAGATCAGCGTGTCGCATCAATTGATGGGGCTGGCGCGCAAGGTGGACCGCCGCTGGCGCGCGGCCTGCCTGGCGGAGGCCCGCGAGATCTTTGCGGCCCCCGACCGCGCGACCGCTGTGGCGCGCTTCCGCACGTGGCGCGATCAGTGGCTCAAACAGGGCGAGCGCGCCGTCTCTCATCTGGAGACACACCTCGCCGCCTGTTTGACCTTCTATCGGTTTGCGCCTTCGATGTGGAGCAAGATCAGAACCGTCAATCTCGTCGAGCGGACGTTCCGGCACGCCCGGCAGTCCGCGACCCACATGACGGTGGACGACATTCGCCCGCTGGAGGACACGACGGTCGTCGAGCAGACGTTGCATGCGCAGAGGCTCTTTGGACAACTGGAGAGCACGCCCCCGGTACAGCCGGAGACCGGGGGCACGCTTGCGGCCATGCCCGAGGCACCGGTCTCGGAAATCTCCGCGGTCGAATCGGTGGAGGTCGCTCAGAGGCCGATCGAGCAGGAGACCCGGCCCTCCTCGACCGGTCATGCTGACCTCACTCCCGCGCCAAGCGTCGACTTGAGCGCGGACGCCGACTTCATGTGGTGGCTCAGACGTCATCGGCGCGCCAGCGCCCGCCGCATCAGGATCCTGATGGCCATTGCGATGTCGCTCGCGGGGCTGACAATGGGTATCGCATTGTCAAGGAGTCTCTAGCGCGGGCGACGACAGGAATACGCTGCACTGCCCGCGTACTCGGGAGGCGTGCCGTCAATGGACGCCTCCTTTCGCTTGCTGGGCGACAGGATCACCGAGGCCATGGAACGCCTGCATGTCC
>JBOGSE010000365.1:0-2628 GCA_050694895.1 bacterium
CGGCGGAGCAGCTCCAGGCCGCTGTACGAGGTCAGCGCTTGGTCAACGAACTCGACGTGCAGTGGACGCTTGACCAGCCGATGCAGGCTCGTTACGCTCAATCGCATCAGAGGGGCCTCCTGTGTGAGGGGAGCAACGTTGGCGCGTTCTCCCTTTCGATTGCACAGGGGGCCTTTCTGTTCCAGATTCACGATGCTCCTTCGCATTTATTTTCGGATTGGGGTTAGAAATCCCGAGAAGTTGACCGATCACCTCTTCGCTTGGTTGTGCAGTGGTGCTCCGCAAAAGGCTCATGCGTTCTCCTGGTGGCTTGGCAAGTTCGATGAGCACCGATACTGGCGCGGGCAGATTGAGGAGTGCGGAGCGACCGATACAGGAGGCAGTGTATTCGCGCCCTACTTCGGTGGGATGGCGCAGAATGATCGCGAATTTGTGAGCCGTCGCCTCGACGAATTGGTAGCCGCCGGGAGCGTCAAGGGTAACGCGATCGTGAGCGCCTCGGGATACCTAGGTGGCGACCTCGCTGGTGTGGAGCGAATAGCGCGGCTCCTGAGTTCTGGACGAGCCAATCCTGACGTCTCGGCAAGGATCCTGAGCTGTGGCGGATGGATCGTGCCCCTTACGCAAGAAGGCTCTTCGTCGAAGTGAGTGGGTGGAAACAAGGGCTGAAGGTGCGGGAACCCGCTCTGGGAGCGGTCGGGAAGGCTGAAGCGATGGCTCGAGCATCAGGCATGATACGCGCATGCCAACACCACGACGACCGCGCCGGCTTTGGGATACGTATCGCTTCGCGGGATTCCGCCCGAGCTCGACGGTCGTGGGGATCTTCGGGGACCCGCACGCGCGGGTGCTCGCCCTCACCCGGCGGTCAAAAAAACGGCCTGTGGGACCTGCGGGCGGGTCCAGCGCGGGTGGTACGACCGCAGGCAGCGCCGCGTCCGCGACCTGGCCTGCGGGGCGCTGCGCATCTACCTCGAGGTCGAGGTCCGGCGCGTGGCCTGCCGGCGCTGTGGCACGGTGAAGCAGGAACGGCTCGCCTTTCTGGCCGACAATCCCTTCTACACCAAGCGGTTCGCGTTCTACGTGGGCCGGCGTTGTCGGGCCTCGCCGATCCGGGACGTGGCCAAGGAGCTGCGGCTCGCCTGGCACACCGTGAAGGCGTTGGAGCAGCAGTACATGCGCGAGCAACTGCGTCGCGCCGGGACCTCCGGCCCCCGGGTGATCGGCATCGACGAGGTCTCCATCAAGAAGGGGCACGTCTACCGCATCGTCGTCAGCGACCTCGGCCGGCAGCGGCCGATCTGGTTCGGCGGGACAGATCGCTCCGAGGCGAGCATGGATCAGTTCTACGCCTGGCTCGGGCCTCGCAAAACGGGCCGGCTCCGGCTCGCGGTGATGGACATGTGGAAGCCCTTTCGTCTGTCGGCCACGCACCACGCTCCACAGGCCAGCATCCTGTTCGACAAGTTCCACGTCCTGCGCCACCTGGGCGACGCGCTCGATCAGGTCCGCAAGCGCGAGTACGCGCGGGTCTCGGGGCGGCAGCGCCGGTTCATCAAGGGGCAGAAGTACACCCTGCTGGCCCACCGCGAGAACCTGACGCTCGACGGGCGGCAGGCACTCAAGACGCTGCTGGCGGCCAACAAGCGCCTGAACACCGCCTATCTGCTCAAGGAGTCGTTCGGGCAGCTTTGGGACTACCGCCGGGAAGGCTGGGCGCGCCGCTTCTTCGAGCACTGGCGCGCGGCCCTGAAGTGGCAACGCCTGGAGCCCTACGAGAAGTTCGCCGCCATGCTTGACCGACACTGGGACGGCCTTGCGGCCTATTGCCACCCGGAGAACAAGGTCGCGCTGGGCTTCGTCGAGGGGCTGAACAACAAGATCCGTGTCCTCCAGCGGCGCGCCTATGGCCTTCGCGACGAAGAGTACCTGCGCCTGAAAATCCTCACCTGCATGCTGCCGACGCTGTGACCGTGCCGCCATCCCAAAAGGGCCTCAAATCACCCACACGACTCGACGAAGACCCTAATAATGATTGGTTCGGTCGTCCAGAGCTCCGGGGAAATCCACGCTCTGTATGATCCGCGCGCTGCCGGCATTACGCAAATGTCATGTGTTTGGGACATTTGGCTGTCGTGTACCGGTTCGATTGCCGCCCAACGCTAGGCGTCAGCGGCGGGGGACAGGTGCGAGACACATGAACAGGGAAAAAGCCTACGCTGTCCCCCGTCCGCTGCACGCCCTTGTTATGTAGCTATCCGGCGGAGTGCTCGCCACACGGCCACACGTCTCCTCTTGCCCCACTGCCGTCATGCACGGGAGCGCGGACTCATGCGCTCCAGCCATGCTGTGAGCCTTGATCTTTCGCGGATCAACCCATCCTGATTGAAGTGGTGCACACAAAAAAGGTGCCCATGAATCTTCGAACGCCACCTCCATAGCACCCGTCACCGAGGTCGTACCTCGCCCGATTTCTGCGTAGGTAAACTCGAAACTGCCACTAGGGAAGCTCTGCGCAGGTGACTGCGCAGCGATGGTGCCGGGCCCGGGGCTGGAAATCAAGGGAACGCGGGACGTGGCTGGACTCCCCGGCGCTGGCTCGCGTCGTCGGAGCGCGCCGGGGCAGCG
>JBOGSE010000366.1:0-10486 GCA_050694895.1 bacterium
ATCCGTTGCACCCGTTCGAGCATGCGTACGATGAGCGGCGCACCGCAGAGGTCCAGCATCACCTTGCCGGGCAAGCGCGTCGAGCCCATCCGGGCCTGAATCACGATCACGTTCATGCTAACCGAAAAGCGCCAGGCATTCGTTCGCGATGTTGGCGGCCGAGCGGCCGCCGTTTTGGAGCGGCAGCAGGCGTTTGACCTCATCGGCCGGGAGATCGCAATGCACTTCCTTGCCGAGCGCGGCCGCGACATAAACCACCGAGGAAAAGCGCGTGACGAGGGCCTCGCAGTTGGCGATCATATGATCGGTATTGCCATCGCTGAAGCTGAGCGCAGCGGGGGAGTACCGCTCCACTTCCCGGCGGGCGCGAGCGGCGTTCTCGTTAGGGTGAAACTTGAAAATGATCCGGCGTCCATCGGCGATCCCGTTGGCCTTTTGGATGAAGCGCTTGCGGTTCTCGTAGTGATACGTCTCGCGGCGATCGGAGGTCGCCACCAGGACATAGTCCCGGTGAGGAAAATCATTGCCGAGAAAGCTCGCGCAATCATCGAAATTCGGGATCCCGGTCACGCGGATCTTGTCCGGCCGCACGCCCTTGCGGATGAAGAGGTCCCGGTAGCCGTCGGAAGCAACGCAGAAAATATCATACAAATCGGAAAGTCCCGTGGCCGCGGTCTGCGCGATCCAGCGGGGTAGCTTGAGCGCTTTGACGAGGTGAAACGCCAGCGTCTCGGGATCGGTCATGCCTTCTTGCACCAACACCAGTTTGGGCCCCAAGATGTTGCGCGGGACGATGAGATCGCTGCAGGTGACGACCAGATCATAGGGGCCGCGCCCTCCTTCGAGATCCAGGGCGAGTCGATGCGTCTCCAGATATTTTAGCGTTAGCTGCAAAAACTTACCGCCCATGACCGTAAAGTCGAGCAGCCCGGTGCGCCAAACCAGCTTAATGAAACCATCACCGTAGTAGGGCGTGAAGTAGGCCTCGAATTGCGGCAACTGCCGCGCGACCTGATGCACCATCCGCGTCTGGTTTATGGATCCACAAATGTATAATGCCCGCATCCGCCCGATTGTCTCAGATCAAAGTCAAAAGAGTAAGTACGGACACCCAATGACGGATGCCAATGAGCGCGCGGGCGATGACACCGCCGAGCCGCGTTCCCTGCTGAGCATGGCGAAACCAACGCAGAAAGCTCCGTTGCTGAAAACGCTGGCCCTGCTGTGTCTATTCCTGCTCGGGTACCTCCCGGCCAGCTTCGCGGACACCGCCACGGCGACGCGCGTCGTAGTAGTAGTAGTAGGGGGTGGGCTGGCGGGGCTTACGACGGCCTACGAGCTGCAAAAGCGTGGCATCGTGGCACAGATCATCGAAGCCAGCGATGTCTTCGGGGGCCGCGTCGCGACGGCGCGCTATCCCGGCGGCCTGCAGGCCGAATACGGAATGCAGGAGATGTGGGGGGACAATCCGGCGCTCGGGATGGCGCGCGAGCTCGGGGTGGCGCTCGACGAAGAGAGCGGCGAGCCGTTCTCCAGCGTCATCATCGACGGCAAGCTGCACGCTTTCGTTCAGGACACCGCCGAGCAGTACTTCGCGACGTTTCTTTCGGACGACGAGCAGGCGGCGCTCACGACGTGGCTCGGGAAGGCCTCGGCGCTGAGAAAAACGGCGCTCGCCAAAGGCCTGGCGGACGGCGCGGTGCGGGCGCTCCAGGACATATCGTTCGCGGAATGGATCGAGCGGGAGAAGCTTCCCCACAAAGCGGCCGAGTTCGTGCGTTTGACGCTCGAATGCGAGCTGGCGGCGCCCTGGGATCGATTCAGCGCGCTGGCCGGGCTACTGGAATTCGGGATCTTTCTCGAGGGTGGCCAGAAGCATTATCACGTCCGCGGCGGCAATTTCCGTTTGATCGAGGCGCTCGCCGCCGCCCTCACGGGTCCGAAGCTCCTATCCGCCCGCGTCGTGCGTGTGGTGCGCGACAAGACCGGAGACGCCGGACGGCCTACACGGGTCTACTACCAGCGCGCCGGACGCATCGAGACGGTCGAAGCGCAAGCGGTGGTGCTCGCCGTCCCCTTCACGCGCCTGCATTCGATCAGTCTAACCCCGGAGCTGTCGCGCGCCAAGCGCGAGGCCATTGAATCGTTGGACTACGGCCAGTACGTCGTCGCACACCTGATCGTCGATCGCGCCGCCGAAGACCTCTGGCGCATCAACGGCGAAACACCGCTGCCGGTATTGAGCGACGGCGCGCTGGGCGTGATCTACGGGACCCAAGGCGAGGGCGATCTCGATGCCAGGACCGATGTCTTCTCGCTCCTCGTCCACGGCCCTGCCGCGCGCCGACTTCACATGAAGCCACACGATGAAGCCGTCGCGGAAATGACCGCCGCACTCTCCAAGCTCTGGCCAGGCTTCAATTTGCACGTGCGCGAGACCTATCTTTACAGCCATCACCCCGCGGCGGTCGCAGTATGGCCGCCCGGCCGCTCGCCGCTCGATGCAAAAGCGCAGGCGCTGTTCGAACCCGAGGACGGCCTTTATTTCGCCGGCGACTGGTTGGTGAGCGCCCACTCCGACGGGGCGGTCGTGAGCGGCCGGCGCGCGGCGGAGCGCATCGTCAAAGACCTCGCCAACCGTAAGTGAAGCTTCGCTCTCGGTTGCGGCGCTGCACGATGTGCAGGGGTATTCCATCGAGTGAACACGCGGGCGCTGGTGCATGTGTCGAGTATATGATAGATATATCGAGGTTGGCCCTTTAACCCTCGGGCTACCAGACATTTGGGCCCGCGCTCAAATCGAGCAATAGCGCCTCATGCTCCAAGCCCGCATTGTATCGCTCGATTAATTCGAGCACTTGCCGAATCTCGGACACCGGCGATCGCCGCAGATTCGCGAGCACGGCGCGGCTTTTCGGTTTGTCCAGCAAGCTGCGCTTTGCGAAACGCTCAAAGCGAATCGAGAGGTCGCTGGGCAGATGGAGATGGGCCCGCTTGCCGAGGTGTGCGCGAAGACGACCGAACTCGTTCAAGCCCACCGGGTCGTAGTCCGGCAGATGAAGCAGCGTGAAGTCTCGCGCGGTCATGCCCGCGAGCCAGTCAAGGAGCCGGTTCGAGGCACGGCCTTGGCCGTAAATCGCCAAGCGAATAGGAACGTTTAGCCGCTCGATGCAAGTGAACACGGCGGGATTCTCTACCAAGGCGCATGGCCCGCGCAGCGTATAGGGGCTTTGGGCATAGAGCAGGAAGGCGAAGACGCCGTGCGTTGCCGTCGCAGCAGCGGCGTCCACCGGTTGGTCGCCGTGGAACAGAACGTTGCCGTTCCACGCGCGCACGCAGACGGGTATTGGCTCGTTAAATGAGAGCGCTTTTGTATCGCGAAAGCACGCGGCGCCGACGATGCGGTTGGACGCACCTTCGAAGACAGCGGCGTCGGGGTAGCGCTGCGCGAAGAAGGCCTGCGCGGCGGGCGCGTCGCGCACGGCGAGGCGACGACCCGCGCCCGAACGCTCCTCGACGACCACGCCGGAGTCGAGTAACGGCCCAAGTGCCTTAAGGAATGAGCAACTGCACGCGGAGCGCGGGCGGGGGCCTTGATTGAGCAGCGCCTCGAATTGCGAACGGATACTGTTTTCGGCGGTCACGGCGTCGGGGTAGCTTTGATGCCGATGCGGTGCCTGTGGCGCAGCACGATGCGGCCTTTTCGCGGCTGTAGGAAATAGAGCGCGTTTACTTCACTAACCGACTCCGGGTCGGCGGTAATGGCGATAAAGCCGAGTTTGCGCGCGGTAGAGAGAACGGCGTGCCGATTCATTGGGTCCAGCGAGTGGACCTCATCGAGGAAAAACGGAACCTCGGACAGTAGCGACCTAGAGGCGTCTTCGCGCAACAGGCTGCGGAGTACGAGAAGATTGAACAGCACCTTGATAGTGATAGTCGTGCCGTGCGACTCGACCTGGCGGAAGTCGTGATAGTGATGCGGCTTGCCGTCCTCGCCAGTGACGGTAAAGCGGAGCGTGAAAAGGTTGGCGTAGCGGAGCAAGGGGTTGGCCTCGAACTTCTGGCGGAAGCCGGCCAGAGCCGCTTCGGAGCTCGAGCTATCGTCGAAGAGGCCGGGTTGTTCGACATTTGCCAGTTTCCTAAGAGAGCCCACGACATCCGTCTGCTCCACTACATCCATGCGGAGCGTGGCGAGGTTCGACACCTGAACGCCCGCCAGTGCACGATTGAGACGGTCTACAGCGCTCTTGATATCGCCAAGCCCGCGGAGCACCTGGTCGAATGTGGCGCGGAGCTGGTGAAGCTGGTGTTCCCAATCACGGCGCAGCGCATCCTCCTGTTCGGGTAGGGCCTGCAGTTCTTCGCGGAGCAAGCGGACGGTTTCGGTTTCGTCGTTCCCGGAGTAGTCACTGCCCAGCACGGCTTCGATCGACCGAAAAGTCTCGCGCACCTTTTGGTCGAGCCTGGCGAGTTGTTCCTGCTCGCGAAGGAACAGGGTCACGGCGCTATCGAAGTCAACTGGAATTGCTTCCTCCGGTATCACCGGCTTGACATCGAACTCGGGGAAGACACAGGCATTGAACCGGCCCATGACGGCAGAGAAGTCATTTAGTTCCTTAGTCTTCGCCTGTTCTGCTGTGGTCCCGGCCGCGCGCGCAGTCTCAATGTCCTTCTCCAGTTTTTGAATCCTGGCGCCCACGGTAGCCAAAGCACTGCTCGCTTGCGCTAACTCCGCTTTGAGCCGGGGTACCCGAGGCCTCGCCGCTTGAAGCTGGTCCCAGCCGAAGATCTGATTGCGCAACTTGGTTTCTTCGCCGCGCTCCCGTTCCAGTGCCGCGGTCATCTTCTCCTTTTCGCAAATCGCTTCGAGTACCGCCTCCCAGTGCTTGAGTATTCTTTCGTCGTCGGTGAGGCGTTCGCGCACGGCTTCGGGGCTCGCAAGCTCGGCTATGCTGTGCTCGCTGGCCGGCAGCGGCACTTCGATGTTAGGGTCGCGATAGACGTTCTTCTGAACGCGCTGACTCAATGCACGCAGCAGCCGGGCGAACTCTTCTCGCTGAAGCAGCCGGATACCGTCGTCGCCGACCGGTTGCTGCAGGAGGTTAAAGTTGAAGAGCAGCGCCAGCGGCGCCAACTCATCATCTTTCAAATCGTGTCGGAGCACTGTGACCAGCGCGCGGTCGAAATGAGCAATCATTTGACGCTTCTGGTTGACGAAGTCACGATAGACCTTCAGTTTCGTCTCGGCTTTCTCGCGCGTCTCTTTCTCGGCGTCGGCAAGCTGCCTCTCAAAGCGGCGAGCTTCCGTCTCCACGTTTTTAAGCGTGGCGCGGACGAAGTCTTCCATGAATTCGCTGAATTCTTTCTCCTGCGCGGCAATCTGGTCGAGTTGCGTTGTGAGACTGCCTTTGGTTTCTGAAAGGGTTCTTTCGTCGGAACGCCGGTCCGCCACTTCCGCTGATAAGGTCTGAATCTGTTCTGCGGCTATCTGGGCCTCCGTACGGAGCTTCTCGACCTTCGCCGTGTGTGCCTGCTCGAAGGCCTGCCGCTTGGCTCGCAAGTCGCTCCAGCGATAGGTCAGCTCACCGCGAACGGCGTCGCGCCGGGCGCAGGTGTCCACGAGGAATTCGACCTGACTCTGATGCTTCTTGAAGTGAACTAGCTTGTGCTTGAGGCCGAGGATGCGGTCGTAGTCCTCGCCGAACAAGTCGCGCACGTCGAGCGCATACTTCTCCGTGGACAGGCCGGCGAGCATGAGTAGCCGGTCGCGCATCTGGTCCTGCGTGATGGTGCTGAGGTAGAGCAGATTCTTGAGTGTCTCGCGGAACTGGGGATACTTGTCGTTGTCGCGCAGTGCCACCAAGCCTACGCCGCGTGACGCGCCTTTAGTCGGCAGAAGCAGCAGCTCGCGATGGTCCTGCGGGGTTTTGAGGATGCTGAATTGCCGTGCACTCAGGCGGGCGTTGATGACCTTCGGCTCGCGAACCTTATTCTCCTCGTCGAGGAAGTCGGCGGCGGCGAACGGGCCTTCGTAATAGAAGCGTTCCGGCTCGCCGCCGGCGGCCTTGCTCTGGCCTCGCCAGCCGAGCACGCACTGGCCGCGCAGGCCGAGGCATTGGAAAAGGACGTAGCTGTATTGGTTGGGGAAGTAATAGTCGCGCGTCTCCTCCGGCGTGAAGCTGAAGTCCATGTGTCGCCGGTCGTCGAGGTAGAGGAACTGGAGCGTGTTGATGAGCGTGGTCTTCCCCGAGTTGTTCGGGCCGACAATTTGGAGCGAGCCGCTGAGTTCCACCTCGGCATAGTCATAACGCCCCGCGCTGATGAGGATGAGCTTTTGGGGGCCGTTGGGCATACTCAGGCAGCGGATGAAGGTGTGACCGAGTTTGCTTCAATGTTGCGCGGCAGAGAAGTCTGGGAGAGTTCCAAGCATTTATCGAACACCCGGTGGAAGGGACGCAGAAAGCGGAACTCCTCTTCGCCGACGAACTTCACCCAGCCAAGCCGTTCCATGTGCTTGAGAATCAGCCGCAGCCCAGCGACATCCTCGACTTCCACCTGCCGGAGCAGCCCGGTGTAACGGTCAAGCGTGAAATGCGGCAGCTTCGAGATGAGGAAATGCTGACTCAGCAAAAACTCTTCAATGGGCCGGCCTTGGTTGGCCGCATGGTCGACGAGGATGAACGAAAATACAGCGATGCGCGGTAGCACTTCCGACCCGCTCTCGCCTGCGTCCGGCTCGAAGTAGAAAAACTCGCGCGGATGCCGGACCAGTGTGAGGCCAAGCGGTGCGAAATACGCGGCGTAGGCTTCGAAATCGCCAGCCACGGCGGAGAAGGCCGGCTCATCCTCCGGCGATAGGTGATAGCCGCGCCGGAGGCGGTCGAAGATTTCCTTGAGATGAGGCAGTTCGCTCATGCGCTGGCGAGTTGGACGGTTGCGCCTCGAGAACGCCATCGGCGGTGGGGTAACTGCGCGGCGCGTTCTCGGTGAAGGTGGCGTTGAGCGCCGGGTCGAACACCAGCCGCGTGAAGCCAGCGAGCGTGTCCGCCGTATCCCGATGCGGGTAGTGCCGGGTAATCCAATGCAGCAAGTCCGGCACGGGCAGGTTGGCACGCAACTCGCCGGGCAGGGCGTCTAACCAGAGAAGGCGAAGATAGTCGGCAGGTGTGGCCTCTTCCGTGGAGAGCGCGAGCACAGGCGCGGGCTCGGGCGGGTTTTCGACTACGTTCCGCAATGCGCCCTCGATCGGGCCGTCACCCGGCACCTTCTGCCAGCGCAGTGCGCAACTCGTGACGGCGTGATCTTCAGCCCAGCCATCCAAGCCTTCGCGCTGCAACTGCTCCAGCGCGAGGGCCGCGCCTTCGGCGATGAAGGACGAGCGGCGCAACGATTCGTAGAGGGGCTGCAACTCGCGGCGGCATTGCCGAAACACCCGAAGCGCATGTCGTTGGACGAGCCGCAGATGGCGGAAGTTGCGCTCCAGTACGGGCAGGTCGTTGAACAACCCGTACTCGCGGGCGCGGTGCAGCAGCCGCTCCGTCTCATCAAACGCGGCGCGCAGTGGGCCGTCCGGCCGCACAATGTCCACCATCGGGTCCACGTAACGCTCCATCCAGTGGACGATGCGCCGGAACTTGTCGCGCACCGACACCGTCCTGCGCTCGGTCTTGTAGCGCGCGACCTCGGCCATGATGCAGCGATGCGTCTCATCGAGGTCGGCTTGGACGCGCCGCAACGTCTTTTGAATCTCCTCCATCGCGAGGCGAAGGATAGCGACGTCGTCTGTGTCAATCGCACGGGCCAGTTGCTTGCCGCTGACGGCGAGGGACTCGATGCAGCCGCGCACCATCTCTGGTGTGGCGGCCTGCGCCTCATCAAACAGATACGCCAGCAATCGGCTGACTGGTTCAGCGAGAAAGTAGAAGTCGCTGCCTGGCTCCGTCGGGACGAGGATTTGCAGTTCCTTCAGCCGCCGCCAGATGGTTTCCAGGAGCTGATCCGCCGGCGTGAGATTGGCGCGAATCAGTCTGCGGGCATCGGCCTCGGAAATCTCACCTTCCGCTTCGGCCAGTTGCTGGAGAAGCGACACGTGGCCGGAGCAAAAGTTGAAAAACGATTGCGGGTTGATCTTCATCGTCGATGAGATTGCCGAGAGCATACCGGAACCGCCGATGGCTTGTCATGGACTTTCCATTCACTGCGAATCAGCAGGCAGGTTAAGGCTGGCGAAGCGGAGATTGGGCTAGTTGTTTGCGCCGCGTGCCGGTGAGGCGATAGTCGCAGCCTGGATCAGTGAGGACTCGTAGCGGCTGTCCTACAATGTGCCCGTACGGCGGTATTGCCGGTTGATATACTGCGCGTAGCGCCGTCCCAACGAAATAACAAGCGTGGGATTGTCGCGGCTTTCTCGTCTCGGGATCGGTCATGCCTACACCAACACCAGCTTGGTCCCCAAGATATTGCGCGGGACGATGAGATCGCTGCGCGTGAAGTAGGACCTCGAATTGCGGCAACTGCCGCGCGACCCGATGCACCATCCGCGTCTGGTTTATCGATCCACGAATGTATAATGCCCGCATCAGCCCGATTGTCTCAGAGCTTGTGAAGAAATCGTAGCGAGCGCAGTAGATCCTTATGCGACCGAGTTATGCAGACCGATTTCGACGAATCTGATAGTCCCTTCTCCCTCAGGGAGAGAGCCAGGGCCAGGGGCTCGTACGAGCGCCAGCCGAAGGCTGGCCGGGGCCGAAGGCGGCCCTGCTTGGCGCGCCGAGGATGCAAGGTTAGGATGAGGGGAATAAAATCAAACACATGCGTCGATTATTTTGATCCCCTCACCCCAACCCTCTCCCTGTGGGAGAGGGAGAAAAGACAATACCCTATGCCGGAAGGACAGAGACCTTGGAGAGGTAACCCAAAATTTCACGTATGTGTGGTTAGATTTGTTCAAGCTCTCAGATCAACGTTAAAAGAGTCAGATCTAAATACGGACACCCCATGACGGATGCCAATGAGATCGCCCAAGCGATGACGCCGCCGAGCCGCGGGCAGCGCATGCTCATGCCGCTCTTGTCGGCTGCCCTGTTTTTGGCCGCGAGCTCGGCGATTTACCACCTTCTGCAGGATCTGGATGTCAACCGCATGCTCGCCGAGGTGCGGCAGCATTCCCCCGGGCAATTGGGGCTCGCGTTGTTACTGACGGCCGCGAGTTACACGGCGCTCATCGGCTATGACTGGTCGGCGCTCCGTTACATCGGGCGGGCGGTGGCCTTTCGCACCGTGGCCTGCGCGGCCTTCTGCGGTTGCGCGATTGCGAATACCGTGGGCGTCAACATCGTCTCGGGCGGTTCGGTGCGCTACCGTATCTATGTCCCGGCCGGCCTCGGCGCCTTGGATGTGGCCCAGGTCACCCTCTTCGGCATGGTCGCCTACGGGACCGGAAACTTCATCCTGGGGGCGGCCGCCTTGACCCTGCACCCGGATCTCATCGGCCGCTTCCTACCCGTTTCGCCTGGGCTATTGCATGGCCTCGGCGTCTCCGGATTGGCCCTCTGCGCGACGCTGACCGTTCTGTTCTTTTTCCGGCGCGGGCCGATGCGGATCGGCCGTTGGCGGTTTCGGTTACCGAGCGCGCGGATCGCGCTGGCGCAGTTGTTCTTCACCCTCGCGGACATCGTGTCCGCCGGGGGGTGCTTGTACGTGCTTTTGAACGCGCCGGATCTGCCCTTCATCGCCTTCCTCGCCGTCTATTCGGTCGCGACGCTCGCAGGCATGGTGAGCCATGTGCCGGGCGGGCTCGGCGTCTTCGAGAGCATCTTGCTCCTGAGCTTTCATGGCTTGATTGCGACCGAATCCCTCGCGGCGGCGCTGTTGCTCTACCGCGCCGTCTATCACTTGGTCCCGCTCTCGCTCGCCGCCGCGCTGCTTGCCGGGCGCGAGGCGCTCGATCGGGTCCGGCCATGCGCCGGACCGAAGGAGGATTGAGAATGATGTCGAGCACGCGCGCCGGATTGCTGGTGCTGCTCCTAAGCGTCGTAGCGTTGCCGGTGATGGCCGAGCCGATCCCGCCGGCCGACTCCCAGGCGGGCGGTACACCGGCGGCGGCGGCGGACGCCGGGTTACCGGCTCAAGCCCCCTCGGAGGAAACCGCTCAGGCGCCGCCAGAGACCTCCGCAATCGCGCCGGTAGAAACGCCGGCCGCCCCAACCGCACCCGGCTTAAACTCGGGCGATACTGCCTGGATGCTCACCGCCACGGCGCTGGTCTTGTTCATGACCATGCCGGGGCTGTCATTGTTCTACGCCGGGATGGTGCGGGCCAAGAACGTGCTCTCGGTCATGATGCAGTGTTTCGCCATTACCTCCCTGGTGACGGTCCTGTGGATGCTGTGGGGGTACAGCCTGGCCTTCGATACCACCGGCATGCAGGACGGGGTCATCAATCTCCGCTCCTTTATCGGGAGCCTGAACAAGGTCCTGCTGAATGG
>JBOGSE010000367.1:0-3953 GCA_050694895.1 bacterium
TCATGTTCACCGCGGCGGCACTTCCCTGGATGCCCCGGCGGCTGGGGATTCCAACGCTACTCGTCCTCACCGGCACCATGCTCACAGCGCTGTGGGGCATGATGGTCTTCACCAGCATCTGGCATCCCGGACTGCTGCCGGCCTTCGCGCCGGACCGATTCTGGCTTCATCGTGCGGCGGCTGCTGTCCTGGGCAGTGATCTAGGCATCACGATCGCCGGTTCGCTCAATATGGCCGCGCTCCTCGCACTTCTATGGGCGTTGTGGGTCGCGGTGGGGCGCGGTTCTGCGAACGGATCATCAATCGCGGATCGGCAATTCGGCGGAGCGCTATTTCGGCGGAAGCAGGTAGAGTCCTGAAGGCGAGAACTGCAGCCGGACCGCCGCGCCGACCGGGTGCATCCCGTCCACGCTGCGGGGATCGGCCACGCTGATCTCACCCGCCTCGGTCTCGATGATGTAATCGGCAAACGTGCCCATGAAAAAGGCGCTGCGCACGCGGCCGGGGAGCCCGTCGCCGGCGGCGTCGACCCGGATCGCCTCGGGCCGCGCCATCAGCGTCGCCGCGCCCGGGCCGACCCCGCTCTGTCGGTAGGCGAACCGGTAGGATCCCACACGCACCATGCCATCTTCCACGGCAGCCGGCAGCAGGTTCGCCTCGCCGATGAAGTCGGCCACGAAGCGCGAGGCCGGACGGCGGTAGAGATCCACCGGCATCCCGATCTGCTCGATGCGGCCCTGGTTCATGACCACGACGATATCCGAGATCGCCAGCGCCTCCGCCTGGTCGTGTGTCACGTAGACGCTTGTAATGCCAAGCTCCTGCTGCAGGATCCTGATGTCGGCGCGCACGCGCTTGCGCAGTTTGGCGTCGAGGTTACTGAGCGGTTCATCGAACAGCAGCACCTTCGGCTGCATGATCAGGGCCCGCGCCAGCGCGACCCGCTGCTGCTGCCCGCCCGAGAGCTGCGCCGGCGACCGTCCCCCCAGGCCGGGGAGGCCCACGAGGGCGAGCACCTCATCCACGCGTCGCCGGATCTCTTCGTCGGGCCGGCGCGAGACGCGCAGCCCGTAGGCGATGTTTTCAAACACGGTGAGATGCGGAAACAACGCATACGACTGGAAGACCATCGTGGTGCTCCGGTTGGCCGCCGGCAGCGGGGTGACGTCCTCATCCCCGATGAAGATCCGCCCACTGCTCGGCTGCTCCAGCCCCGCGATCATCCGCAGCGTCGTCGTCTTGCCGCACCCCGACGGCCCGAGCAGGGTGACCAGCTTCCCGGCCGGGATATCCAGGGTGACCCGATCCACGGCCGCAATCGTCCCGAACCGCTTGGTGATTCCATCAAGGCCGACCCGCGCCGCCTCCTCGTGGAGGACTTCCCGAAGCCGTGTCGACACGTTCACCCTCCTTTGAAGACTTGACGCCCACACGCGATCTGGCGCATCCTGCCCCCGCCCCTCAGGTCGTGGGGATCTCCCCGACCGGCCGGGTCCCGAAGCGCTGCGAGGTCAGGTAGAGGCCCACGATGACCAGCGCCATGAACAGCACCAGTACCCAGGACAGCGCGGCGCCCAGGCCCACCGTGCCGTAATTGATGTATGAGAGAATCTGCGTCGTGGCCAGGTTGGTCCCCGGGGTGATCAGGAAGATGACCTGGCTGATGGCCGTCATCGCCCGGACGAAGCTGAAGATCAGCCCGGAGAGGATCGCCGCCCGCACCAGCGGGACCACGATGCGGCGCAGCGTCGTCGCCGACCCGGCCCGCAGCATCGTCGAGGCTTCTTCAAGGGACCGGTCGATCTGGTGGATCGAGGCGACCCCCGCGCGGAGCGCCACCGGCATGTTCCGAAAGATGAACGCGAAGACGATGATGAGTTCGGTCCCCGTGAGCAGCAGAGCACCTTGATTGAACGCCAGGATGTAGCCGATGCCCATCACCGTCCCGGGGGTGGCGAAGGACAGCATCGATGAGAACTCCAGCGCGTCCTTACCCGGGAAGGCGACGCGGGTCACCAGATAGCCAATGAGGAATCCGACCGCGGTCGAGGGGATCGCCGCAATCGCCGCGAGCGAGGCCGTCGTCCGGAAGACCTGCCAGCCGGTCGGCGACAACCCCTTGATGTGCTCCAGCGTGAACGTGTAGTCGAATCCCCAGAGCTTCGTGACGCTGCCGACGGCGACCGAGCCGTACAGGATAACGATCACCAGGATCCAGATGACGAAGATCCCGGTTACGCCGTAGTCCAGCGCCGGGGGAAGCGTGCGCGCGGCGCCCTGACCCGGCCGGCCGGTGACGGTCACGTACGACGTCTTGCCGACCCAGCGATGCTGGATCAGGAAGATCGTGAGCGTCATGGCCAGCAGCGTGACGCCGAAGACCGCCGCCTCGGATGTGCCCCGGCCGGTAGCCGCGAAGAAGATCTCGGTCGCCAGGTACGGCACGCCGCCGCCGACGACGATGGGGTTGCCAAAATCGGCCAGGCTCTCGATGGCCACAAGCAGGAAGGCGTTGGCCACGCCCGGCCGCGCGAGCGGCCAGACGACCGTCCGGAGGATGTGCCACCGGCTGGCACCCAGCGTCTCCGCCGCTTCTTCGAGCGCCACGTTCAGGGCGTGCACCACGCCCTGGAGGATGAGGAAGGCGATCGGCGTATACGCCAGCACCTGCGCGACGGCCACGCCGAGCGGCCCGAAGAAGATGGACGTGTTGAGCCCCAAGACCTGGTGCGTGATGAATCCCCTGCGCCCGAGGAGATAGATGATGGCGAGCCCCAGCACAAAGGGCGGCGTGATGATCGGCAGGATCGATATCGGTCCGAACAGCCGCCGGGTGGGCAGCCGCGAGCGCTCGGCCAGCAGGGCGAAGAGAAACCCGAGGCCGGTGGAGATGCCGCCGACGACGAGCGCCAGCAGCACGCTGTTGCGCACCGCGCCAAAACCCAGATAGAGCGCCACCAGGACGCCCCCGCCCGCGCCCGCACCCAGGGTCCACAGCAGTGTGGGGCGAAGCCTCCGCGTCGCCGCGGCCGCGATGATGCCGCCCGCGGCTGCGAGTGCGGCGCCGGCGATCAACGCCACGCGCGTCTCGTTCATCGGTGTGGCCGGGTTGTTGATCAACAGAAAGCCGGGAGACCGCACCGTTTCCCGCACGACGTCGAGGGTGAACCGCCCTTTGACGAACACGCTCGCCTGCAGCACCGACAAGAGCGGAAAGAGGACGAAGACCAGGACGAAGGCGGCCGCCCAGACGATACACACGGCAATGAACGCGTCAGCGTGGATGTAGCCGCCGAGCGCGAGCCCGATGCCGATCAGGGTGAGGAATCCCAGGATCGAGACGAACGCGCCGGGGCCCATGGGGGCCCCGGCAGAAAGCAATCTCCACAGCGTCGCCAGGGCCCCGATCGCGCCCAGAAGCAACGCGAGCCGCCCCCGCCTGAACAGCGGAAGCGGCGCGACGCCGAGCGATCCCGCCGCGGCCGCGCACACAACCGACATCGCGACGGCCCAGTCCCCGCCGAGCAGTTCCAGTCCAGACGACCGTGGCGCGAAGACGGCCAGGTCTCGCCCCACGCGCGCCCACGGCAGCAGCAGGGCGCCGATGGCGGTCAGGCCTCCCCAGGCCAGCAGCGTGGCATTGATCCGCGCCGCCGGTCTGGGGATCGCAACTGCGGTGCGTGCCATCCCTCGCCCCCTGCCTGAGCAGCCGCCCCCTACTTCGGCAGTGGGAACACCTCCGTCTGCCAGCGCTTGACCAGGCCGTCGCGGACGGCGGCCGTTCCAAACCTAATGAAGTCGTATTTGATGACGTTGAAGTCCTGGAAGCGGGGAGAGACCCGCGGGATCGGCGTCTTCGCGTTCGAGGGAATCTGATAGGACTTCGCATCCTCAGCCAGCGCCTGGGCCGCCGGGGACAGGGCCCAATCAATGAACGCGATGGCGTTGGCGCG
>JBOGSE010000368.1:0-7988 GCA_050694895.1 bacterium
CGTCCGCCTCCAGCTCCAGCCATGCGCCCCGATGGGGGATGACCACGGCGGTTGGGAGCGGACGCCCCGAGGCATCGGGCGAGAAGCTGTAGTAGGCGCCGGGGGAGCGGACGAGCTGGCTGACGACAACCCGCTCCGCGCCGTTGATGATGAACGTCCCGCGCCCGGTCATCTGCGGAAAGTCGCCCATGAAGACTTCCTGCTCTTTGATCTCGCCGGTTTCTTTGATGACCAGGCGGACCTTGACCTTGAGCGCGGCGCTGTAGTTATAGTCGCGGTCGCGGCACTCCTCTTCGGTGTACTTGAGGCGCTCCAGCCGGTAGCCGCCGAAGTCTAGGACCTCGGCGTTTTCAAAGATGCTGTCGGGCGGCTTCCGCCTACCCCCGCCGACGGCGAAGTGCAGCTCGAGATTGCCGGTAAAGTCCTGGATCGGCGAAATCTCGTCGAAGACCTCACGCACGGCCTCACGGAGGAACCAGTCAAACGACCGGCGCTGCACCTCGATAAGGTCCGGCAGGTCAAGGATCTCCGGGATCTTGGCGAAGCTGACCCGCGAGCGGCGGCCCCGGTGCACGTTCCTGGCATCGGGGATGGCCGTGCGGCTGCGGGTTGCTCTGGTTGCATCGAGTCTGACTTTGGTCTTCACGGTAGCAGGCGTCACCTCCGCGAGAACTCGATCCCGCACCGGCTGGTCCGGTGTCTTACACGGGCGGCTGGCAGTCGCCTAGCGACCGGGGACTCCAGGGATTGCTCGTAGCGAGAAATCGGCCCTCGAGGGATGCACTCGGAAAGACGAAAGCAGGGCCGGTCCACTCGGACGCTGCCCCTGCCTGGTTTGTGTACGATTCCTTGCAAACGCTGCTCGTGCCCCACCCGCACGCAGTAGCCCTGTTCGAAGGCGTCACACAAATGTATCGTGTCGGCCCCGAATCTGTCAAGAGCCCGCGAGGGTGCCGGTGGGTCCGGCTACTTGATTGTGACGGTCGCGCCCTCGGCCTCGAGCTTGGTCTTGATCGTGTCGGCCTCCTGGCGGCTGACCTTCTCCTTTACAGGTTTCGGCGCGCCATCGACCAGGTCCTTCGCCTCCTTGAGGCCCAGGCCCGTGAGCTCCCGGACGACCTTGATCACCTGGATCTTCTTCTCGCCGATGGTCTGCAAGACGGCATCGAACTCGGTCTGCTCTTCGACCGCGGGCGCCGCCACCGCGGCCGCTCCCGGCGCCGCTGCGACCGCGACCGGCGCGGCCGCGGAGACGCCGAACTTCTCTTCCAGCGCCTTGACGAGATCGGCCAGTTCGAGCACTGTCAGGCCACCGATCGCCTCGATGATATCGTCCTTACTCAACCTGGTTGCCACCGGAACTCCTCCTCCTTTAGTAAGTGCTGCACGCCCCTTCGGGGCGTACGGGGCGTACGGCCCGCACCCGTACTACGCGGCGGGCCGCTGCTGCCGAACTTGATCGAGCGCGTAGACCAGCTTGCGCGGCAGGCCGGAGAGTACTCCCTGAAGCCCCGCAAGCGGGGCGGCGATCCCGCCGACCAGACGCGTGAGTAGCTGCGTGCGTCCCGGCAGGTCGGCCAGCGCCTTCGTCTGCGCCTCGTTAAAGACCCGCCCCTCGACCACGCTCGCCTTGATGACGAGCTTGCGTGTCTGGCGGATGAACTCCTGGATGGCCTTCGCGGCAGCCACGGGATCGATGGCAGCAAAAGCGGCCGCCGTTGGACCGGTAAGATAGGCCTCGAGCCCCTCGATACCCGAGCCCTTTCCCGCGATGGCCAGCAGCCGGTTCTTCACGACACGGTAGTCGGCCCCGGCCGCACGTAGCTTCCCCCGCAGCGTCGTGATCTCTCCGACGGTCAGGCCACGGAAATCCGTGAGGATGACCGCGGCAGATCCCCGCAGCCGCTGCTGGAGCCGTTCGACCTCGCTGATCTTTTCCGCTCGAGGCATCGAGTGTAGCCGTCCTTCCGAAAATGAAACGGACCCGCCGCAGGCAGACGGGTCCTGACCCTGTCCGCTCCTCGGCAGGCGACCGTGGTCTTTAAGCCCGCGGCGCGGGCACCTGCTGTCTACGGCGCGCCGGCCGCCAGAAACGGCCGGTCTATTCAGCTAACCCGCGACAGTCTAGCATGGCGACAGATCGCCGTCAAACGCGACGAACCCTCAGTCCACAGGGAGGCAGCGCAATGGTCAGGGGCACGTCGTAGTCGAAGTAAGATGCATAAGATGCAGAGGATGATTGTGGTGAGACTCACGCGTGCGCCGGCGTCGGGCGGGCCGGCGCGCACGGCAGTCTCAGGTGGTGCGCGTCGCCGCGGCGGCCTTCGATGGATCGATGCGGATCCCGGGCCCCATCGTCGACGCGATGGCCAGCGACCGCACGTACTGGCCTTTGGCCGCCGCGGGCTTGGCGCGCATGACCGCGTCGACCAGGGTCGTCAGGTTTTCCAGCAACTGCGCTTCTGTGAAGTTCGCCTTGCCCACCGCGACATGGATGATCCCGGCCTTATCGAGCCGGAACTCGATCTTGCCCGCCTTGATCTCCCGTACGGCCCGACCGAGATCCATGGTGACCGTCCCCGCCTTTGGGTTGGGCATGAGCCCACGGGGTCCGAGCAGCCTGCCGAGCCGGCCGACCAGATTCATGACATCGGGGCTGGCGGCGGCGACGTCGAAGTCCATCCAGCCGCCCTGGATCTTCTCGACCAGGTCTTCGGCGCCGACAAAATCGGCTCCGGCCGCCTCGGCCTCGCGGGCTTTCTCGCCCTTGGCAAACACCAGGACGCGGACCGATTTCCCCGTCCCATGAGGCAGCACAACGGTGCCGCGGACCTGCTGATCGGCCTGCTTCGGATCGACGCCGAGGCGAACGTGCGCCTCGATGGTCTCGTTGAACTTCGCCGATGCGGTCGCCTTCAAGATGCGCACCGCTTCCTCAGGCGCGTAGAGCGTGCGCGGGTCCCGCTGCTTGACTGCCGTCAGGTATCGCTTGCCGTGCCGTCCCATCGTCCTGCCTCCGTTACTCGACGACCTCAATGCCCATAGAGCGGGCGGTGCCCTCGATCATCCGCATGGCCGCCTCAACAGTGTTGGCATTGAGATCGGGCATTTTTCGCTCGGCGATCTCCCGTACCTGCCGGCGGGAGACCGAGCCCACTTTCGCCTTGTTCGGCTCCCCCGAGCCTTTCTCGAGACCGGCCGCCTGCCGGAGCAGCACCGCCGCCGGTGGTGTCTTGGTGACAAACGTAAACGTCCGGTCAGCGTAGATGGTGATCTCGACCGGGACAATCGTCCCCGCGAGCTTCGCCGTCCGCTCGTTGTAGGACTTGCAAAACTCCATGATGTTCACACCGTGCTGCCCCAGCGCCGGGCCCACCGGCGGCGCCGGTGTGGCCTTGCCGGCGGGGATCTGGAGCTTCACAACCGCGACGACTTTCTTGGCCATGCCTGCCTCCTAGAGCTTCTCGACTTGACCAAAGTCCAGCTCGACGGGGGTCTCGCGGCCAAAGATCGACACGAGCACGCGGACCTTCTCTTTCTCCATCATGATCTCATCCACGAGACCGGTGAAATCCATGAAGGGCCCGGAGGTGATGCGTACCGGCGACCCTCTCTGGTACGTGATGCGAAACTTCGGGGTCTCATCGCGGAGCTGGCGCAGCAGCGCGCGAACTTCGCGATCCTCCAGCGGAATGGGCTTGGCCCCCGAGCCGACGAACCCGGTGACCCCCGGGGTGTTGCGGATCACGTACCAGGCGTCGTTCTCCAGCTCGCCGCGCTCGTCGACCCTGACCTCCACGAGCACGTACCCCGGAAAGATCTTGCGATCGATCTCCCGACGCTTCCCTCCCTTGATCTCCTTCTCTTTTTCCGTGGGGATGAGCACCTGGAAGATCTTGTCCTTCATATTCATCGAGGCGATGCGGCGTTCGAGGTTCGACTTCACCTTTGCCTCGTACCCGGAGTACGTGTGGATGACGAACCAGCGCAGGCGCGGATCCCTGGGCGCCGCCGCCTCTTCGACTTCAGCGGTTTCCTCCTCCGTTACGACCGGCTCGTCGGCGAACAGTCCCTTGATGGGGTCGTTGGTCTTGGCCATGGAGTCTACCTTGGTCCGGGAGGCAGGCGCAGAAGCCACCGCTTGATGAGCACGGTGTAGACATAGTCGAAGGCTCCAAGATACAAGGCCATCACGAGCAGCACCACGATGACAACGATGGTCATGCTGATCATCTCTCGCCGGGACGGCCACTCGACCCTGTTGAGCTCGACCCACACTTCGCGCAGATACTGCACGATGCGCTCGATGAACACGGGCAGGCGCCTCGGAGAGGCGACCTTCATCGGGCGCGGGGCTAGCTTTGCCTCGGTTCTCGCCATGGATGCTCCTTGTGGACCGCGCGCGCGAAAAAAAAGAGCCCTTGCGGGGTCAAGTCCACGGCCCATTATAGCAGCCCGCTCCTGACTGTCAATTCCGGGCCTGACGGAAGCGTGCGGCCACATCGCGCACGACGCACTCGACGGCCTCGGCAACAAGCGCGGGGACCGTGCAGCGGAACTCCTCCTGTAGGAGGATCAGGCGAGACCCCACTTCCAGCACCCTGACGTCGATCGCGGCGCGGCCTTCGATCGACAGCGAGCCCCCTTCATCTGCCGGGTCGGTTGCGCTGTCCTGGGTGATCTGGACGATGCGGCCCGTGAGCACGGCGTCGGCGCCGAGCCGCATGCCGAGAAGGATGGTCTGGGTTGGGCTGACCAGGGACGGAGCCGTCATGCCCGCGCGCTGCATCTCGACGGCCACACGCGCTGAATCGATGATCTGAAACCGGCCGCCTCGCAGTAATTCGCTCAGGCGCGCGGCACCGCGATCGGCAAGCGGTCGAGTGGTGGGGTCGTCGTCGGCAAACGGCGCGACCGCGAGCGTGCGCACCCGGGAGAGATCGCGGACCTGGGCGCCCGCCGGGCTTCCCGGCCACGCCATGGAGATGGTGAGGGCCGCCCCGATGAGGGGAAGGAGGCCCCTCGCGACCACCGTGGACCGCCAGATCCTCCGCGTCAATTGCGACCCTGGCGAAGACGCGCCGCGACCTCGCGCACGACGCACTCCATGGCTTCGACGGCTAGAAACGGCAGGGCGCAGCGGAACTCCTCCTGCAGGAGGATCAGCCGGGTGCTCATCTCCAGCACGCGCACATCGATGGCCACTCGGCTCTCGACGTAAAAGCCGCCCGGGCCATTGGCGCGCTCACGCTGCCGCTCCTGGTAGATCTGCACCACCCGCCCCGTGAGGACCGCATCCGCCCCCAGGCGCATTCCCAGCGTCACGGTTTGCGTGGGACTGATCAGGGAAGGAGGCGTCACACCGGCTCGCTCCATCTCGGCCGCCACTCGTACGGCCTCGATGATCTGGAACCGTCCGCCCTGGAGCAGAGCGCTCAGGCGGGTGGCGCCGTGCTCGGCGAGGGGACGGGTCGTCGGGTCGTCGTCCGCGAAGGGCGCTACGGCCAGAATGCGGACTCGCGACAGGTCACGCGACTGGGCCGCAGCCGGCCCGTGGGCCGCCGCGGCGAGGACCGCGACCAGGAGGACGATCAAGATGCGCGCCATGACACCCCCCCGTGGGTGTGCCGCCCGATGTGCGTGCTCTGATTATACGCCCGGACAGCTCGCGCGGGCCAGCGGCGCGGTTATGGTTCGCAGTGCCTGACGCGAAGCGTTCCCTGCTCGTTGCAGCGGCCGGGACAGCTATCCCAGGTGACGCGCAGTTTGTCGCTGTCGTAGAGCGCAAGACCGTACCAGCGCTTCGGGGAGAAGACCTCGACATACGCCGAAACGAGCAGGCCGTGCCTTTGTAGAATCGCGCCGACGGCCCGGGCGTTCGCGAGCGCGCTCCGCCGGGCGGTCTCCAGCGAGGTTTCGCGCACCATTTCGATCGTGGCCTTGATCTGCGGACGCATACCGCCGGTGGCGCGCACACACGCTTCCGCCCCGGCAGGCGGCTTGAGGGCTTCGGCGATCTCGTCGAGAATGGCCTGACTGACCCGTGGCGCCGCCTGGGACGGAACCGTGATGTCCTGCACCTGCGAACGCCTGTAATATTCGGACGCCGTGAGTCCGGTGGCAAAGAGCAGGAGCAAGAGGATCACACGGGTGACCAGCCCTGCGCTGCGCTCTCTCAGCCGGATCTCTTCTTTGAATCGCTCGTTGGCGTCGACCCTGATCTGCTCTTCTTCGAGGATGCGGTTTCGGATCTCGGGTGGCAGAGTCACTGAAGGTCCCTCCCGGGGCGCGCGTTTGACGCTGGACCACTGCGGTATCGTCAGGTGATCTGCCCATCACCGCGGGGATTCAGGCCTGGCTGATGTGCAGGGCGTGGCGCGAGAGGTGAATCGAGCCCAGAGACTATCTGGGGAGGTCTGCCACCAGACGTCCCTTTCAGGTGGCAGGGGCGGAGGGATTCGAACCCCCAACGGCCGGTTTTGGAGACCGGTGCTCTACCAATTGGAGCTACGCCCCTGTGCCGTGCTTCATTATAAAGAGTCTGACGCGCGGCGCAACTCTACCCCGTGCGGTAGGTGAGCAACTCACACTGACGTTATCGCGTCTCTTTGTGCGGGGTGTGCTTGCGGCACCACTTGCAGTACTTGGACATCTCCAGCCGGTCGGGATCGTTTTTCTTGTTCTTCGTGCTCGTGTAGTTCCGTCGCTTGCAGACGGAGCAGGCCAGGGTCACGATATCGCGCGGCATTGTTCTACTCCGTCACCTTCACGACGACGCCGGCGCCCACCGTCCGCCCGCCTTCCCGGATCGCAAACCTGAGGCCCTCTTCCAGCGCCACCGGGGTAATGAGCTTGACCCCCATCGTGATGTTGTCCCCCGGCATCACCATCTCCACCCCGCCGGGCAACGCGATGTCCCCCGTCACGTCCGTCGTCCGAAAGTAGAACTGCGGCCGGTACCCCGTGAAGAACGGCGTGTGCCGCCCGCCTTCCTCTTTCGTCAGCACATACACCTCCGCCTGAAAGTCCGTGTGCGGCTTGATACTCCCCGGCTTCGCCAGCACCATCCCCCGCTCCACTTCCTCTTTCTCCACCCCCCGCAGCAGCACCCCAATGTTGTCCCCCGCCACCGTCTCGTCCAGCGACTTCCGGAACATCTCCAGCCCCGTCACCACCGTCTTCTTCGACGCCGGCCGCAGCCCCACCAGCTCCACCTCTTGCCCCACCCCCAGCTTCCCCCGCTCCACCCGCCCCGTCGCCACCGTCCCCCGCCCCGTGATCGTGAAGATGTCCTCCACCGCCATCAGGAACGGCTTGTCCACTTCCCGCTGCGGGGTCGGGATGGACGTGTCCACCGCATCCATCAGCTCCCAGATCTTGTCCACCCACTCGTTCTCCCCCCGCTTGAGCTTCGTGTTCGCCTGCAACGCCTCCAGCGCCCGCAATCCGCTCCCCCGGACCACCGGCAGCTCGTTCCCCGGAAACTGGTACCGCAACAGCAGCTCCCGCACCTCCACCTCCACCAGGTCCAGCAGCTCCGGGTCTTCCACCATGTCCACCTTATTGAGGAACACCACGATATACGGCACGTTCACCTGCCGCGCCAGCAGCACGTGCTCCCGCGTCTGCGGCATCGGCCCGTCCGCCGCGCTCACCACCAGGATCGCCCCATCCATCTGGGCCGCCCCCGTGATCATGTTCTTGATGTAGTCCGCGTGCCCCGGCGCGTCGATGTGCGCGTAGTGCCGCGCCGGCGTCTCGTACTCCACGTGGCTGATGTTGATCGTCAGCCCCCGCTCTTTCTCCTCCGGCGCGTTGTCGATGTCGTAGTACCCCTTCGCCTGCGCCAGCCCCTGCGCCGCCATCGCATGCGTGATCGCCGCCGTCAGCGTCGTCTTCCCATGGTCCACGTGCCCGATCGTCCCAATGTTGACGTGCGGCTTCGTCCGCTCAAATTTCTGCTTGGCCATTGCCTCCGGCTCCCTTCG
>JBOGSE010000369.1:0-1422 GCA_050694895.1 bacterium
CCGTGGTGCCGCGCTGATCTCCAACGTCCACAAGTCTTCCGCCGGCCACGCTGGGCGCGCGGTCGTAGTGGTAGCGGACCGGAGCCTGGATGAGGAACTCGTGCTTCATTCCGGTCACATCGGGCAGGCGGGCAATTCGCTCGGGATCTTTGCCGGTCATGATCCCCGCGGCACCCAGCACCAGCGCGGCGAAAGCGCCCGAGGTGACCAGGGCGGCCTCGCTGCTCAGCAGACCCGCGATGGTCCGGCCGGACTTATCGAGGAGTTCGGCCATATCGACGAACGATTCATTGGCCTCCTCCATGGCCGCCCGCACCCGGGGGCCGATCGTCGAGCCCCCGAGCATCGTCATGATCCCCATGGCATTGATGATGAGTTTGACTCCGAGATCGTCGTACACGCCGGTTGTGCCCGCAACGCGCATGCTCGCCCCCCCTCTACTTCAGCGCCTGGATGACGACCTTGTTATCCATGAAGAGCGGGATCAGTACGCGACTGCGTTTGCCGTCGTAGCCAATGTCCGCCGGTGCCTTCACGTTCTCGACGACCGGCTTGGCCATCCCATCGCGGGCCACACGATAGACCGCCGACCCCCCCCAGCTCGACACGAGAAAGCCACCTCCGGGCAGCACCTGCAGTCCATCCAGCCCGCCCGAAGGGGTTGTCGCGACGGTCCGCTTCTTGCCACCCATGCCGAGCTCATACACCTCGCCTTCCGGCCCGCCCGTCGTCACGAGCACTCTCCCTCCCGGTGCGACCGCGATGCCGTTTGGATTGCCCAGATCCGTGCCTTTGGCAACCTGAGTCACCTTGCCCCGCGCGTCGATGCGGTAGACGGCGTCCGTGCCGGACGCGCTGAAGTCCGGCTTCCACCCGCTATCGGTGACATAAATCGAACCGTCGCTGCCTTCGGCCAGGTCGTTGACGAATGTGGAGCCCGGAATGTCAACGGATCCTTTGAGCCGGCCCGTCGATCGGTCGAACATGCGCACGGCCGTGATATCGGCGACATAGAGCGTTGTCCCGGAGATGGCCGTCCCTTTGGGGGCGTTGAGCGTGACTCCCTGCTTTGTCCCGTCGATCCACTTCAGGGCCAGTATCTTTCCCGCAGGCGACACCCGCGAGATGAACCCGTTGCCATCGGTACCCGTGGGGTTACCGTTGATGTTGGAGACGAGATATGCGTCGCCGCGGGGATCGTACAGGACCGATTCGGGCGTTTGGAATCCTCCCTGAACGACGGTCGGCTGAGGACCCATCATCGGCGCACCAACTGCAACCTGCGCGAGAAGCGCCGCGGCAATCACGATCATGAGGCCTGTGCCTGTTCCCTTCATGGGCATCCTCCCGATGCTGTGGTGTAGGCGTGATGACAGCGCTTCGGTTTCTGCCCGTCGGTGGCGCAGTCCTTCGTGAAACCTC
>JBOGSE010000370.1:0-10467 GCA_050694895.1 bacterium
CAAAGCCCATCGTCCCTTGAGCCACTGGTTGCCGGTCTCTTAGTGGAAGCGAGAGTTTCAGCATCGTACGAACCCTTCCCCTGTCGTTCGGGCGGGAGGTGAGCCTTCTTGTACTCGTCGCGCCCACCTCCCGTCTTAGCTTCCCCGCGCCGGCTCCTATCGGAATTTCGCCGGGAACTGCCGAATGATGCCCGCGCTGAGCATGTCCCACCGGAGAACTTCTCCGGACGATGGGACGCGGAAGACTGCGAAACCGCTGCAGTGAGGCGCGACGAAGCGTCAGCGCGATCGTGACCCCTCCGCGATTTCCAGCACTTTGTGCCGGCCCGCCAGGCCGCGCACGATCCGCACCCGCGACGGCGCGACATTTAGAAATTTCGCAACTGCCTTAACCACTTCGGCGTTGGCGCGCCCCTCGCGCGCAGGAGCTCTAACGGTCACGCGGAGACTGGCGCCGTCGATGCGCTCGACCCGCGTCTGCCTGGCACGAGGTGTGACGAGTACGGAGAGGCGCACCGACCGTGCGATCCTTTTCGCTCTTATACTCGCTGCAAGTGTGTGTCCTTGAATCCGCTTGGGTATTTCAATCCGAATCCGAGGAAACGGTCGGCGCCGATGTGCGCGGCGAGCAGAAATCCGGCGGGCGGCAGCATCGGTATCTGGAGCCCCCACGCGATCCCGAGCAAAGCGGCCGGAACCACATACGTGTGCACGAGGTTGTACGTCACGCTGCCCGTGCGAGGACCCGCCAGGTAGCCAAGCATGGAGAGATCCGGGGCTAGAATGAATACCGCAAACCAGAGCCAACTGCCCCCAGTCGCGGCGTACCCGTAAAGGGCCAGCGCGCAGACCGCCAGTCCTTCAAGACGCAGAAGCACACGTACCACGGCATCCACCTCGAGGGATGACTGCGGCCCGCTGGTAAGTCTCGATGCCAGGATTTCGCGGCGGCACTCCAGAATCCCCGCCCGACCCATGGCCGAGCAACGCCCTGCAGAGCCGCCCGCATCGGCGGGATTCGCTCAGATTCCCACGTTCCTGCGCCTTCCGCACACGCGCGATCCCGCAGGGCTGGATGTCGCCATTCTCGGGATACCCTACGACAGTGGCGTGGTGTACCGTCCCGGCCCCAGGTTTGCCCCGAGGGAGATCAGAGCGATCAGCGGGCTGATCCGTCGCTACCATCCGGTGCTCAAGGTGAGTCCTTTTGAGATCCTGCGGGTCGCCGACATGGGCGATGTGGACGCCAATCCGTACAGCGTCGATGATACGTTTGGTCGCGTAGAGAAATCCGTCACCGATATTCTCAACGCCGGCGCTGTACCGATCTGTGTCGGCGGAGATCACTCGCTCTCGCTCCCGATCCTTCGGTCAGTAGCGCGCCGCCACGGTCCAGTGGGAATGGTCCACGTGGACAGCCACCAGGACATGTGGGACCAGTCGTTTGGCAACCGCTATTTCCACGGGGCTCCATTCCGGCGGGCGGTGGAGGAAGGACTGCTGCGTACCGGCCGTGTGGTGCAGATCGGCATCCGCGGGTCCGTGCGTGCCGAGGAGGACTTCGACTTCGGCCGCCAGCACGGTGTGCGCGTGATCCGGGCCGAGGAGGTGGCGCGGGGCGGCATCGGAAGCGCGCTCGTGCACGTCCAGGCCCTACGAGGTGGGCCCGTCTACCTCTCCTTTGACATCGACGGCGTGGACCCGGCCTTTGCGCCGGGGACCGGCACACCTGAGGTAGGTGGACTGAGCAGCCGCGAGGCGCTAGAGATCGTCCGCGCCCTGGCAGGATTCCCCATCGTGGGGGCGGACGTCGTGGAAGTCTCCCCGCCCTACGATCACGGCAACATCACCGCACTGCTGGCCGCCAACCTGCTCTTCGAAATCGTCTCCGCGCTCGCCGTGACCCGGAAGAGCAGCAAAGACTAGAGACGCGCAGCCATTGCACCAGCCGGTTTCGCCCCGTCGACGGACGCCAGAGCCGCGACTTCCTCCGCCTCAGCCTGTGTCAACTCCCACTCGGCGGCTCGGGCGTTGGCCTGCACCTGCTCGGGTTTTGTAACCCCGGTAATCACCGTTGACACGGCGGGCCGGGCCAGGAGCCAGGCGATCGCGAGCTCGCCCACCGTGTGTCCGTGCGCTTGCGCCCACGTCTCCAGGCGCCGCACGATGGCCAGGTTGAGCGGCGTCGCAAAGCGCTGCTGAAACCGTTCGCTCTGGTACCCCCGTGTGCCGGGCGGCGCCGGCTCCCCCTCGCGGTACTTGCCGGTGAGCACGCCGCCGGCCAGAGGGAAAAACGGAACCACTCCAATCCCAAACGCCTGGCAGGCGGGAAGCAGCTCGTCCTCGGCATCGCGAACCACCAGACTGTACTCGGGCTGCACGGACACGAACGACGCCCAGTTGCGCCGGTCAGAGATCCACAGCGACCAGACCAGCTGCCACGCGGCGAAGTTAGAGCACCCGATGTAACGCACCTTCCCCTGGTGGACGAGATCGCTGAGCGCTCCAAGAGACTCCTCAATAGGCGCTTCGTCGTCCCAACTGTGCAGCTGCAGCAGGTCGATGTGGTCCATGTTGAGGCGCTTGAGGCTGGCGTGTACCCCGTCCATGATATGCGCCCGCGAGGATCCCCGATCGTTGGGGCCGTCACCCATCGTCCCGTGCACCTTCGTGGCAAGAATGGCCCGGTTGCGATGGCCGGCCAGGGCGCGGCCGTAGAACTCCTCCGAGACGCCGCGGGTGTAGATGTCCGCAGTATCAAAGAAGTTCACGCCCAGATCGAGCGCCGCGTGCACGATCCGCGCCGCTTGGTCCGCGTCGACCGTCCGCCCGAACGTATTGCCGCCGAGTCCGACGACGGAAACTTTGAGACCAGAACTCCCCAACCCGCGATACCGCACAAGGGACCTCCCATGGTGACGTTCGACGTGAGCGTGAGTGTGTGCAGACTTTGACTCCTGCGCCCATCGCTCCTCCAGCGGAAGGAAGCTACCCACCTGGTGCGTAACCCAGCCGTGCGTCACGCCGGTGTGCCAACACAAGGAGGAAGATGATGGGCGAGGTTCAGCATAAAGTCCTGGCTTCGATGACCCCTGAGGTCCTGAACCCCAAGATGAACCGTCGGATGTTGTGGGGCGACCGTCTGATGGCCGCGTTCATGGAGTTCAAGGCGGGGTTTGTCGTCCCCAGTCACCAGCACGAGAACGAGCAGCTCACGTACTGCATCTCCGGCACCATGCGCTTCTCCTTCCCCGACCGGGAGATCGTGCTGCGCGGCGGTGAGGTGCTGCTGATCCCCGGCAACGTTCCACACGGCGCCGAGATGATGGATGACGTGGTCGAGATGGACTTCTTCAGCCCGCCGCGGCAGGACTGGATCTCAGGTTCGGACGGCTATTTAAGGAAGTGAGTGGCACTACGCGAGCTCTTTCTCCATAACCACAGACGTTGGTCGCGTATACCCTTCGTGCGCGGCATGACGGACCACGCGATAGCCCAGACGGTGATAGTAGGCCTGAATGTCTGCGAGCGAGAGGCGCACACCGATCTGCACGCGGGGGATCCCAAGCGTCCGCGCTCGAGCTTCGACATAATCGATCAATGCACGACCCACGCCTCGCCCGCGGTATCGGGGCAGCACAGAGAGCCGTCCGAGGTACACGTGCGTGGGTTCTGGCTGGTAGAAAACGCAGCCTGCGACGTCGCCATTGACCAGAGCGACGACGGCAAAACTCGTCTTCAGCTTCTGACGAATCGTCTCAACAGTCTCACTGTGCACGCCTGACGGCGGATCAAGTCGTCCACGATATTGCTCAAAGGCGGCCTGCAGGACGGCTAATAGGGTCGGGACGTCCCGATCTGTCGCCTCCCGCAGCCGCATCGTAAGCGATATTTACTGGACGAACAGACGAAGGGGCCAAATGGGGAGACGGACGACAGCGGCCAATGCTCGGCGACCTTTACGTCTATCATGAGACGCTCGCATCGTAGCATACCAGTTCTACTGCATTGCCCTCCGGATCGGAGACGTACAGTGACCGCCAGTGCATCCAACTATGTTCGCGCGTCTCCACCGCCAGACCGAGTTTCTCCAACCGTTCCTTTTCTGCCGTGTAATCGGAAAGGGAAATCGCAAAAGCGATATGGTGCAGGGTCGATCTCTGAGGGTCCCACCCTGTACGGCGGATCGTGGAATGGTTGGGCGGGATCGACTCCTTAAACAGTGCCAGCACCTGAGTGTGACCAGCATACCCTGGAGCAATCTTCAGGAAAGCGCTGTCGTTAAATCGTCTCAAGAGCTCAAGGCCGATGATTGCTGAATAGAATTCCTGCATGGCATCAAGGTTCCTGACGCGCAGGACGACCTCACCAAGCGCTCTAATCGGCTTTGGTCGCTCGGCCACGGTACGATTCCTCCCGGATTGGTGAAGCGGGTCTAGAGCGAGCCCACGAGAATCGGAGCGGAAGACGGACGCGCCGCACCCAGCGGGCCGCGTTCAACCGAGATCGCGACGGCCTGGTAGCGGCTGAAATCGGCGCGCACCGGGACGATGATCGGCCGGCCGGCCACCGGCCGGAACACACCCGCACTCTCGGGTTCCTGACCCGCGATCAGCCACAATTGATAGACCTGCTCTGCGCCCGGATCCCCGAGGTCGGTCACGACCAGGGCACCCTGGCGTGTGCCGGGATGATACACGAATCGCACGTTCGCCGACACGGTTCCAGAGAGTGCCGCCGTCTTGGATTCGGTGTTCGCCAGCAGCGCCAGGACCCGCTCCTGCGCGGCCAGCCGGTCATTGAGTGCCGCCAGGCGCTGATTGAGTGACAGCGTAAGCCCCGCGAAGACAACCGCCAGCGCCGCCGCAAGCGCGGCAACCCCCATGATCCAGGTGCGAGGCACGCGCGGGATGGCCGGGAAGCGCGCCGGAGCCGGGATGTGAAGCGGTGGGACGGAGGACGTTGACTGAACCGACTCGTCTGGGCGGACGGCCTCGAGAATCGTCGTCCGCAGGGTCGCCGGGGGACTGGTCCTCGGCACCGCCGTCGCCAGCTCGCTCGCCACCTCACGCATCAGGATGAGCTCGCGCCGGCACTCCTCGCACGTCGGAAGGTGCGCCTCGACCTCACGGGCCTCCTCGGGCGACAACGCGTCGAGCGCGTACGCCGGAATCAATGCCCGCAATTCGATGTGCGTCACCGGTCTATCGCTCCCCTACCCGCGGACCCAGCGCGGCGCGAAGCCTGAGCATGCCGTCGCGCATGCGCGTCTTCACCGTTCCGAGCGGCACACCCAGCCGCTCGGCGATCTCCTGCTGCGTGTATCCACCGTAGTATGCAAACACGATCGCTTCACGCTGCCCATCGGAGAGCCCCTCCAGTGCCTTGCGCACCTGCGCCTCTTCCACACTGCGTGTCGCCTCCCCGGCCACGTCGACATCCGCCATCATCGTCTCGGCAAGCGGCTCGGTGACGCGCAGCCGGAGGCGGCGAACCGCATCCACGCTCTTATGATGGGCCAGGGAGAGAATCCACGCGCGGGCGCTGCCCCGAGCGGGATTGAAGTCACCCGCTGCGCGCCAGATCGCGAGAAAGACGTCTTGCGCAACCTCCTCAGCGGCGTGACGGTCGCGCAGCATTTTCGTGGCAAGCGAGTACACGGCGCCGCCGTATCGATCGTAGAGCGCCTCGAACGCCTTCGCGTCCTTACGACCGATGCGCTCCAACAGCGCGTCCTCTCCTTCGCCCGGCCTTTCCCGGCGCTCCATGGCATGGGCTCTTTGGACGCTGCGGGAGGGAGTTCCTGTGCGGCTCCATCGTCCCAGCGTCTCCTCATGCACTAGTTCGTCTGAGGATGAACGCAGGATTGCAGGCGGTGTGGCGCGGCCAATCCGGGGGTGGCTCGAGTGCGAAGGGGCAAGATGAGGTGGCCAGGACGCCTGGCCATCTAAGACCGCACCAATGAGGAGGATACCGTGAAGACCCCTGGAGGCTGGTTGATCCCGGGTACCGCCATGCTGGCGGCCACGGCCATCGCCGCCGCGGTGGCGACCTGGCGGTCCGGCATGCCGGTCGCCGAGGCGCAGCAGGCCTCGCCCGTCCCCGCCATCACGATTGACGCGTTTCAGTTCAAACCCAAAGAGCTCGAGGTCAAACCCGACGCGAAAGTCACCTGGACCAACGACGACGATGTGATCCACACCGTGACCTCGGGCGTGCCGGACCGACGCACCGACCTGTTCAATGCATCTCTCAGCGGAAAGGGGGCCAGGTTCGAGTTCACCTTTGCCAGACCCGGTGTGTACACGTACTTCTGCAACCGGCACCAGCAGATGCGCGGAGAGATCACGGTCAAGTGAACCCGAGCACAACCACAAAAGGGAGGGAACACGCAATGATCCGGCATCTCATCACTACTCTGGGCATCGGGGCCCTGATCATCGGGGTCGCGATGTCCGCCGTGCCGTCCAGCCTTGGGGCCCCGGCCTCCATGGCGACGGGCATGACGCCCGCGGCCAATCTTCGGGTGGCATTGAACAACCTGCTCACCGAGCACGTGGCCCTGGCCGCGAGCGCGACGGCAGGGGCGATCGCCGGCCGCACGGGTCAGTTCAATGGAGCCGCGGCCGCCCTCGAAGCGAACTCCGACGATGTCATCAAGGCTGTCGCCTCGGTGTACGGTGAAGACGCGGGCAAAGCGTTCGGCCCGCTGTGGAAGAAGCACATAGGGTTCGTCGTCAACTACACGACCGGTGTCGCCACCAAGGACAAGGGCAAGCAAGAGCAGGCGGTCAACGACCTGCTCGGCTACACACAGGACTTCGGCGCGTTCATCAGCTCAGCGACGAAGACGCTGCCCAGCGGCGCGGTGGCCGAGCTCGTCAAAATGCACATCCTGACCTTCAAGGACGTCATCGATGCGCAGGGCACGGAGTTTCCGGGCCGTGAGTATGTGGCGATCCGCAAGGCCTACGGCCATATGGGCATGATCGCGGAGCCGCTCGCCGGCGCAATCTCAAAGCAATTCCCCAGCAAGTTTCCCGGCGCGGTAGACTCATCCGCCGTCGGACTGCGGATCACGCTGAACACGCTGCTCTCCGAGCACGTGTACCTGGCCGCCCGGGCGACCGGCGCCGCGCTGGGTGGGCGTCAGGTCGATTACCGTGCCGCGGCCGCGGCGCTGGACCAGAATTCCGAGGATATCATCCGCGCGGTCGCGTCGGTCTACGGTGAGGATGCCGGCAGAGCCTTCGGTCCACTCTGGAAGAAGCACATCGGATTCGTCGTCGAGTACACGACCGGTCTGGCCATGAACGATAAAGCCAAGCAGGATAAGGCGGTTAACGACCTGCTCGGCTACACTCAGGAGTTCGGCGCGTTCCTCAACTCGGCGACCAAGAGCCTGCCGACAGCGGCCGTCGCCGATCTCGTGAAAATGCATATCCTGACGCTCAAGGACGTCATTGACGCCCAGGCGGCGGGTGATCAGATGAAGGTGTACTCGAATCTGAGAAAGGCGATGGGCCACATGTCTATGGTCGCCGATCCACTCTCGGAGGCCATCGTCAAGCAGTTCCCTGATCGGTTCGGACGGTAAGGATCGAAAGCATGGAGCAGTGCCCCGGGTTTCCCCCGGGGCTGCTGTTTTTTACGAGGAACTCTTGTCGGACTTCAATCGATCGAGGAGTGTGTGAGCCTCGCGTGCTGCCGCGCTGTCCGGAGCCAGGGCGATGGTGCGTTCAAGGGCGATCCGGGCTTCGAACGGCCGGCCTGCGCGGATCGCGGCCCGGCCGATCCACAGGTAGGCGGTCGGTGAGGGAATGAGGGCGGCGGCCAACCGGAACCGACCGATGGCGGGTCCGTACCAGCCTGCCTGATACAGCTCGATGCCCTGCGTCATGTATATTTCGTGGCCTGTCTTCGGGTCTTTGCGTGGCTCGCGCAGCACCGGAGCAATGGGTGTCGTACGGGCAGTGCGGATCTCTGTCGACCGTGGCTTGACCCGGGACACCTTCGACGGTTTAGGGTCCGGTTTGGCCGCCGTGGTCTGTGCGGCTGATCGAGTCGGCGTCCTGCTCGCTGCGGCCTTGACCGCGGGATCAGAGACCGGTGCCGGGATCACTGCGGGTCGCGTCGTGGTAGCGGGCGCCTTCGGAGCCGGCGCGGGACTCTTCGGCCATTGGTCGGTGGACCACCGCCGCCAATCGTGCTTGAGCCGTTCACCAAAGGCCCAAAGTTGAGGTCCGGCCACGAGGGCTGTACCCACGGCGACCGCCGCGACAATCTGAAGAACGGCAGACCAGGTCGGGCCCGTCCTTTGAGATCCTGACTCTTGAGCTTGCTTCTCAGTCGGCTGTTTGGGCATGGCACCCTCCCTATAGGCGCCACTAGGGTTCTGCCCAAATTCGGGCTTGGGGAGTCGCGCCTCGGGCGGTATGGGCGTGGGAGCGGGCTGTTTGACGCGGCGGCTATTCGCGGGAAGGAGGTTCGCCAAGCAGGTTGTGCTCGACCGCCCAGAGCGCCGCCTGCGTGCGGTCGCGGGCGCCGAGTTTGGCGTAGATACGACTGATATAGTTCTTGACCGTGCCCTCGCTGAGGAACAACTGCTCGGAAATCTGCTTGTTCGAGTGCCCTCGTGCCAGCAGGCGCAGGATTTCCTCTTCGCGCCGCGTCAGGGGCTCGATCAGAACCGGCGAGCCATCCGGACGGCGGTCCCGGCGCATCTCCTCCACGATTTTTGCAGCGATCGGGGGCGGAATGAGAACGCCACCGCCATGGTGTACGGTCCGCAGGGCTTTCATGAGTTCATCTGACGGGAAGTCCTTCAACAGGTATCCGGCGGCGCCCGCTTTCAGCGCCTCGAAGATAAACTCATCGTCGTCGTAGGTCGAGAGGATCACGACCTGAGGGCCGCCCGCGGCCCGAATACGGCGCGTGGCCTCGACGCCGTCGACGCGAGGCATGCGAATGTCCAGCAACACCAGATCGGGTTGCAGTCGCATGCTGAGGTCCACGGCCTCTACGCCGTCCGCGGCTTCGCCGACAACTTCGAAATCGTCTTCGGATTCCAGCAGCGTCCGCAGCCCTTCGCGAAACAGGCGCTGGTCGTCGCAGAGCAGCACACGAATCCTCTTAAGCATCCATCCATGGAGGCCGCTATCCTGTACGAGCCGCGAGCCCTGCTCGTGGGAGTTCCAAGAACACTTCGAATCCCCCTTCAGGCGCGTTTCGATACGAGAACCGGCCCCCGGCTGCCTGCGCGCGCTCCTGCATGCCGCCGATCCCCGTACCGGGCTTCACCTCCTTGACACCTGTGCCGTCATCCCGCACGCGCAACAGGATGCGCCCGTCCTTCGCCTCCAGCGCTGCCCAGACCGTCGAAGCACGGCCGTGGCGTGCGGCATTCGTCAGACACTCTTGAAGGGTGCGGTAGAAGAGAACCTCCTGCACTGGTCCAAGAGATAGATCCGGATCGGTGGTCAGGTTCACGCGGATGCCGGCACGCTCGGCGAACTGAACACACAGCCGGCGCATCGCTTCGATTCCGCCGACACCTTCCAGATGCTCGGGGCGCATCGCCCGCACCGCACGGCGGACCTCGTCCAACCCACGACGCGCGGCCTCCTCGATGGTCACGAGTCGTGCGGCGGCGGAGGCCATGTCGGTCTGCAAGACCTTCCTGGCGGCCTGCAACTGCACGAGCAGGCCGGTAAGGACATGCGCAACGGAATCGTGAACGTCTTGCGCGAGGCGCTGCCGCTCCCGCGCCACAGAGAGCGTCTCGACCTCTACCGCGTAGGTCTGGAGACGTTGATGCGCGTCCTTGAGCTCCGCCAGGAGTCGTTCCGTCTCCTCCCGCGCCCTCCGTTGCTCGACGGCCAGGTGTACTGCCGCGCCAAAGAAAATATACCCGAAGAGAATTCCCCCCATGATCTCGAAAACTTGACCCGCCGGCACACCGATGAGTATGAAAGTGGCCGCCAAGACCAGGTAGCTCACCCCACATAACACGGCGGCTAGCCGCACCGGAAATCTGAAGAAGACGTGGCCCAGAATGACAAAATGCATCAAATAGAAGGGAGTCCGCGGCCCGACGAGGCCCATGGCCAGCGCCAGGCCGATAGCCAGGAGAACCAGCGCCAATGCCGACCCTCGGGGAGGATCACGGTCTGTCAGGAGATACAACGCGACCGCCACGGTGAGCAAGAGGCCTGCATAGACGAGAAGCCGCTCCGGGGACAGCCGGCCCGGCCCGACGGCCGCGCTGACGAGCATGAAGAAGTACATGCCGTAACGGGTGATGTTGAGGCCAAGCCTGACTTGGCTGCTCATTCCCTCAACCTAGCAGGATGCTGAAAAACTCTCTACATGTAGTGGCTTCACAATTCGTGCCTCTTCCTTTAGAGTCGCATCAAGACGTCGCACGATTCGCACCTCTCGAAGGAGCAGACGACGATGCGTGGAGAC
>JBOGSE010000371.1:0-3160 GCA_050694895.1 bacterium
AGGGCAGGAGATGTTCCCGGCATAAGAGAAGGGCACGTCCCCGTAGCCGGAGGGCACCGTGCAACTGGGACGCCTGCCACGCCTCAAGGTCGCCGCTCTCCCCACGCCGCTTGAGGAGGCGCCGTCGCTGTCCGCCTACCTCGGCGGACCGCGCCTCATGATCAAGCGGGACGACATCACCGGTCTCGCCTTTGGCGGCAACAAGGTTCGCAAGATCGAGTACCTGATGGGCGAGGCCGTGGACCGCGGATGCGATGTGGTCGTGACGGTCGGGGCCGTGCAGTCCAATCACGCCCGCGTGACCGCCGCGGCGGCGCGGCGCCTGGGCCTCGACGCCGTCGTGGTCCTCAACGGCGACGAGCCTCCGCAGCGTCAGGGCAACCTGCTGCTCGACGCCATCTTCGGCGCCGAGATCCGCATCGTCAACACCGACGACGAATACGTGCTCATGGGTGTGGTCGAGGATATCGCGCGGGATCTTCAGCGCAAGGGCCGCACCCCGTACGTCATTCCGCGCGGCGGAGCCACGGCGCTGGGGGCCGCGGCGTACGTCAACGCCGGGCTCGAGCTGTTGGACCAGCTCAACACCCGCGGCATCCGGGCGGACGCGATCGTGCATGCGAGCACGTCCGGCGGCACGCAGGCCGGGCTCTATACGGCGATGAAGGTGACGCAGTCAGGGATCCGGATCGTGGGCGTCAGTGCCGGTCCGGCCCGGGACATCGTCACCAATCGCGTCTGGGGACTGGTCGAGGAGCTCACCAAACTTCTAGGGCTTGACTGGCGCCCGCATCCCGATGATATCGTCGTAACGGACGAGTACGTCGGCGACCGGTACGGCATTCCCACGCCGGCCGGCCTGGATGCCATCCGGCTGGTGGCCCGGACCGAGGGGATCCTGCTCGACCCCGTGTACACCGGCAAGGCCATGGCCGGGTTGATCGCTATGGTGCGCGACGGGCAGTTCGCTCCGGACCAGACCGTGGTTTTCTGGCACACCGGCGGCCAGCCGGCGATCTTTGCCTACGCGGGGTGGCTTGCCGAAGGATGAATTGGGAAGGTATCAGAAAGGATAGAGGGGCGCGGAGCGAGATGGGACTCATACTTTTCATTGTACGGCGCGGAATTCACCGCCGGGCTGCGGGGTGGAGCGGCCTTGGCCTCGCCACCATTATGGTCATCACATTGGCGGGCATACCGTCGCGTGCCGATGAGGCCCTGCTCCGGCGGGCGTTCGGCGCCTTCATGCGGTCGGCAGAGGAACTCCGCATCGAGGCGATCCCCGACCTCTACGAGGGCGGCTACGCACGCATCACCGCGGTGGGGAAGCGGGTGGTCTTGATCGACGGTATGCGCATCGACGAGGCGACCGTGAATCTGGTCGGCGTCAGCCTCGACCCCGCGGCGCTCCACGCCGGCGCACTGAAGGTTCTCGACTTCCGCGACAGCTCTTTTCAGGCCAGGGTGCTGCTCCGCAGCATTCAGGACTACTTCAATGCCAACCGTATCATCGATGACATGCGACTCTGGGTGGAGGACGGGTACCTCCTGGGCACGGGGACGGTGAATTTCCGCGGGCAGCCGGCGCGGATGCGTATGAAAGGATTTTTCGCGGTGTCAGGGACGACCGAGGTCTGGTTCTACTTTGAGACGCTGCACGCGAACAACTTTCCGCTGCCGGTTCCGATCATTCGCGATATCGAGCGGCAGATCAACCCGATTATCAATCAGCAGACCTGGCCGGTGACGTTCAAGATACGCGCGCTGCGCCTGGACGGGCAGTCCCTGTCCCTGTCCAGCCGCGGTGACGGATCCTGCCCATCGTGCGGCGGGGGCCAGCAGCCCATCTACAACCCGTGACGCGCTCCCGGTCCCGTATACTGGTTACGGCCAGGCGGCCGCAGCTCGGCGCCGACAAGACCACCATCGACCGCCTCGCACGGTCCATCCGGTACTACGTCGATGCCGTGCGAGATGCCGGCGGAGAGCGATCGTCCTGCGGGCGGGCGACCCGATGCCGGCCGACTACGATGGTCTGCTGCTGTCGGGTGGGGCGGATGTCCATCCCCGATATTACGGCGAAGCGATCAACGAATCGGTCCGCGACACGCTGAGCATCGACGACGCCCGCGATGCGATGGAGATGATGCTCGCCCATAGCGCCTTGGAGGCCGATCTCCCCATGCTGTGCATCTGCCGGGGGATTCAGCTTATCAACGTCGCGGCCGGCGGCACACTCTGGCAGGATCTCTCGCTGGCCACCGTCGATCCCGAGGGGCATTTTCAGGAGGGGCGACTGGAGACCTGGGAGGCCGGACATGACGTCGCCGTCGATGCGGGCACGCGCCTTGCGGACGTGATCGGCGACGGGTCCGTCGGCGTGAACTCCTACCATCATCAGGCCGTCCGGGACCCGGCACCGGGATTTCGCGTTGTGGCGCGCGCCGGCGACGGCACGGTTGAGGCGATCGAGAGCGAGCGTCACTACTGTGTCATCGGCGTGCAATGGCATCCGGAGCGTATGGTCTCGCACCATCCGCTGCAGCGGCGTCTGTTCAGCCGGCTTGTCGAGGCGGCGCGCGGGCGCTCCCGATCGCAAACGGCATGATGCGGTCGGTCTGGCCTCTTCTGCTGCTCGGGCTCGCGCTCGTCGCGCCCGGTGCCGGAGTTGCGGGCCAACCCGACCCCAAGGCGGCTCCAGCGGCGCGGTCGGTCTACCGGATCACGATCGATGGGACGATCGCCCCATCGACGGCCCGGTTCATTCAGCGCGCTATCACCGAGGCCGAGGCCGAGGATGCCCAAGCGCTGATCGTCGCGCTCGACACTCCCGGCGGTCTCCTGAAGTCCACCGATGACATCACGAAGGCGATCCTGAATGCCAGGGTGCCCGTTGTCGTGTTCATCTCGCCGCGCGGCGCCAGGGCGGCATCGGCGGGGGTCTTCATCACGTACGCCGCGCACGTCGCCGCGATGGCCCCGGCAACGCACCTGGGCGCAGCCACGCCCGTGTCGATGGGCGGGGGCGAGCGCCAGAGCGAGCAGGATCGGACACTCATGAACAAAGTGACCAACGATGCCGTCGCCAACATCCGCGCCATGGCGCGGCGGCGCGGCCGCAACCCCGACTGGGGCGAGAAGGCGGTGCGCGACGCCGTCT
>JBOGSE010000372.1:0-7089 GCA_050694895.1 bacterium
ACATGATCGCCGTAGTGCACCGGGCCGAGCGGCGGGACGAGGAGCCGCAGGCATTCCTTCCTCTGAGTGAGGGGCAGGCGGCGCAGGTCATGGCCGTCGAGGGCCAGGCAATCGAAAAAGATGCCGACCACCGGCACGCTGGATGCGGCCTGCTCGACGTCCCGCGGCTTCGTGAGGTGCATCCGGGCCTGAAGGCGTTGAAAGCTCGGCCTGCCCTCTTCGTCGAACGCAGCGACCTCACCGTCGATGAGGAAACGATCCACGGGCAGCGCGCGGAGCGGGACCACCAGCTCGGGGTAGCGGTTGGTGATAGGCTGGCCGTGCCTCCCGTAGAGGGTGACCTGATCGCCGTTCCGCTCGGCGAGCACGCGCACGCCGTCGTACTTGATCTCAAACAGCCAGTCCTTGCCCGAAAAAGCGTCCTCGGCGAGGGTGGCCAGCATGAACGGCTGGGTCCGCGCGGGCACGTCGCGGCGTGGCGCCCCCAGCGCCTTCAGCGTACGCCTGATCGCCTCGGCTTTCGCGGGAACATCGCGGATTTCTTCGATGGTCAACCCTGAGATGACGGACTGCGGATAGCGGTCGATAAGTTCCTCGCTCGCGGCGGCGCCATCGACCTTCTTGAAGAGGAGCCAGTCCTTTTCGCTCTTGGACATGCGCACCAGCGTCCACCGGCCGCGCATTTTATAGCCAAAGAACTCGAGCTCAAGCTTCCCTCGGGCCAGCTGATCGAGCGGGTCGCCGTCTTTCACCAGCCGGTACGTACCGCGGTCCCAGAGGATGACCGCGCCCGCGCCGTAGTTCCCCTCGGGGATCAAGCCCTCGAACCCGGCATATTCGACGGGATGGTCCTCGACGTGGACGGCCAGGCGCTTCTCTTCGGCGCGGACCGAAGGCCCTTTGGGGACCGCCCAGCTCTTGAGCACGCCGTCCATCTCGAGGCGCAGGTCGTAGTGCATGCGCCGGGCCGCGTGCTGCTGCACGACAAAGGTGGAAAGCCCCGCCCTGGTGCGCCCGCCGAATGGTTCGGGCGTCCGTTCGGGATCACGCTTCTTGCGATAGGCGTCGAGGCCCGAGGAGGGCTGTACTGCGCGTTTTCCCATCCCCACAAGTGTAACAAATCGTGCGTTCGATTCGTCCGACGAGGCACGGCCCGCGCTGCCGGACCACCCTTGAGCGCAGGCAGGCTTCGTGGTATGGTCCAAACATCTTCATATTCTTGCTGGGAGGACCCTCGATGCCTTCACACTCGCTCGGCTCGGGCACGATCTCTTTCGGCCTCGTCTCTATTCCCGTCAGGATGTACACGGCCGCCGGCTCGGGAACCGTGCGCTTCAACATGCTTCACGCCACGTGCGGCACTCGTATCAAGCAGCAGCTGTTTTGCCCGAAAGATCAGGTCGTCGTGGATCGAGCCGATATCGTGAAGGGCTACGAGCACGGCAAGGACCAATACGTGCAGGTCACCGATGAGGAGCTCAAGGCGCTGGAAGGCGAGGCGTCGCAGATCATCGACATCGCCGAATTCGTGCCACTCCCCAAGGTCGATCCGATTTACTTCGAAAACACGTACTACCTGGGACCGGACAAGGGTGGCGAGAAGGCCTATCGCCTGCTCGCCGATGCCATGGCGAAATCCGACCGTGTGGCGCTGGCGAAGTTCGTCATGCGCGGCAAGGAGAGCCTCGTGCTCATCCGGCCGGCCCAGGGCGGGCTCATGCTTCACACGATGTACTTCGCCGACGAAGTCCGCGACTTCGGCGAGATCGACAAGGGACAGGATGCCAAGATCAAGAGCGGCGAGCTCGACCTGGCGGTCCGCCTGATCGACGAGCTCTCCAATGGGGAGTTCAAGCCGGAGGAGTACAAGGATGATTACCGGTTGCGGGTGCTGGACATGGTCAATCAGAAGGTCGAGGGGAAGGAAGTCACTCTGGTTGGCCCGCAGGTCCAGCGCGCCCAGGTCATCGATATCATGGACGCGTTGAAGCAGAGCCTCGCCAAGCGGGGTCCGAAGGAGAAGCGGCCGGCAGCGGCAAAAACCAAGCGCGCTGAGGCGCCTGAGAAGAGGGCCCAGGTTGCGAGGGGATGACCTACTACACCACCCGCGAGGTGGCGAAGATCCTCGACCTGCCGGAGGAGCGGATCCGGTCATGCGTGCGCGCCGGCTTTCTCTCACCTGAGCGTGGTCCCGGACGGACCTACCAGTTCACTTTTGAAGACCTGCTGCTCCTGAGAACGACACGCGACCTGCTGAGCGCGCACGTGCCGGTGGGTCGTATCCGTCGCATGTTGGGATCCCTGCGGCGGCAGCTCCCTGACGATCAGCACGTGAGCAGCCTGACGATCTACGCCGACGGCCGGCGCATCGTCGCCTGGGATGGGGACGCGCGCTGGCAGCCCGATTCGGGACAGTTTCTGTTCAACTTCGACGTCGGCGACCTGGCAGAGAGGGTTCCGCTCCCGTCCCCCATCGACCGTCGCGCGTCCTCGGTCCAACCGCGCACCGCGGATGAATGGTTTCACCTCGCCCTTGAATTGGACGCCACGTCGCCTGATGAAGCCCGTCAGGCCTATGAGCATGCCCTGGAAGCGGACCCCAACCTGGCCGATGCGCATGTCAACATGGGCCGCCTCTACCACGAGGCGAAAGATGCCGCGCGGGCGGAGACTCACTATCGTGCCGCGCTTGCTCGTGCGCCGGAAGATCCCGTTGCGCACTTCAATCTCGCGGTGCTCCTCGACGACCTGGGGCGTCATCGGGAGGCTATTGCGGCGTACCAGCAGGCGATTACGACCGATCCCGACTTTGCCGACGCGCACTACAACCTGGGCCTGCTCTATGAATCGATGGGCAAGCGGACCGAGGCGATCGAACACCTGCGCACGGCCAGGACGTTGTATGGCCGATCCGGAACACGGCTCTAGGACTCGCGAGCACCGCGGCGGCATCCACCGGCTCGTGCCGAGATAGACCCACCCAGGGCCATGCGCTCCTTCGTTACCGGAGCCACAGGGTTCATCGGCGGGCGCGTAGCGCGCCTGCTTGCACGCGAGCGGCATGAGGTCGTTGCCCTGGTCCGGCGACCTGTGGCCGCGCAAGATCTTGCGGGCCCCGGCATCCGCCTGCATCCGGGAGACATCACCGATATCGACAGCATGCGCGATGGGATGCGCGGCGCCGATGGCGTCTTTCACATCGCCGGATGGTACAGGGTCGGGGTCCGGGACAGCGCCGCCGCCGAGCGCATCAACGTCGAGGGCACACGGAACGTCCTGCGGCTCATGGAAGAGCTCAAAGTCCCCAGAGGAGTGTACACGAGCACGCTCGCGGTCTTCGGCGATACGCACGGCCGCGTCGTGGACGAGACGTATCGCGCGGGCGGCCCGTGGCTGTCGGAGTACGACCGTACCAAGTGGAAGGCGCACTACGAGGTGGCGGAGCCGATGATGCGCGCGGGGCTCCCGCTCGTCGTTGTCCAACCGGGCCTCACGTACGGGCCCGGGGACACCAGCACCCTCCGTGAGACACTGGTGGAACATCTTCGTGGGAGGCTGCGGATGCTGCCGCAGCGGACTGCGTACTGCTGGGGATACGTTGAGGACGTCGCCCGGGGCCACATCCAGGCGATGGAGCGCGGAGCAGTGGGCACATCGTACATCATCGCAGGCCCACCGCACACGGTGATCGAGGCCTTCGCGATCGCCGAGCACCTGACCGGGATCACGGCGCCTCGATACCTTATCCCTCCGGGTCTGATGCGCTTCGCAGCGACTTGGGTACGTCCCCTGGAGAACTTCGTGACAGTTCCGCCCCTCTTTGCCTCCGAAACACTCCGGGTGATGGCGGGGGTCACGTACCTGGGCAGCAACGCCCGCGCCGTCCGTGAGCTCGGATTCGCGGCGCGACCGCTGGAAGACGGCCTGAAGGATACCCTGACACACGAGATGCGGCTGTTGGAACTGCTCCCCCGAGGAGTCTAAAACCTCATCCCTGTGGGATTAAACACAGTGGCAGGTAAGTAGACCCCTATGCAGACCCATCTCTGTAAGAAAGGAGGATCGCTGATGAGAGTTCGTATTGTTCAGTTCACGCTCGTTGTCGCGCTGGCGGCTGGTTTGGCCGCGGTCCTCTCCGCACCAGCCAGTGCCCAGCAGTATCCGCCGCCTGACGAGCAAGAAGTGCTCGAGTCTGACCTGCGGAGTGCCTCCACCCCCTAAGACCACAAAGCGAACAGGAGTGAGGGGCGGGCGGCGAGCGCCGCTCGCCCTTGGTATTTTCTCGCCCCCACAATGGCACCACCAGGAATTCCCTCCCAGCGGACGTAGTTTCAACGAGTAGCATCTGCGTGTTCTCCGGAGGTGCTGCCGATGAAGCATCATGCCCGCCTGCTCCAGGCAGCCGTGCTTGCGATGTGTGCGATGAGCGCGTTCATCACCTCGCCACGCCTAGGGTGGGGTCAGCAGCCCGCAGGCATCCAGGAATACCCGGTGCCGGCGGGTTCGCGCCCGCACGACGTGGCTCCGGCCGCCGACGGCGGTGTGTGGTACACCGCGCAGGGCAGTGGCGAGTTGGGCCGCCTCGATCCCAGGACAGGAACCACACGGCATATCAAGCTGGGTGATGGGTCTGCACCCCACGGCGTAATCGTCGGGCCGGACGGAGCGCCGTGGATTACCGATGGCGGCCTCAACGCCATCGTGCGCGTGGATCCATCGACCGGGGAGGTCAGGCGGTATCCTCTACCCTCCGGTCGGGAGCGGGTCAACCTCAACACCGCGACGTTCGATCGCCGGGGCATACACTGGTTTACAGGACAGAACGGTGTCTACGGACGGCTTGACCCCACGACCGGCCAAATGCAGGTCTTCGATGCGCCGCGTGGCCGCGGCCCCTACGGCATCTCCACTACACCCGATGGCATCGTGTACTATGCATCACTGGCGGGCAATCACATCGCGCGCATCGACCCAGCAACCAGCGCCGCAACGGTGATCGAGCCGCCCACGCCCAACCAGGGCGCGCGCCGTGTCTGGCCGGATTCCCGCGGCCGTATGTGGGTCAGCGAGTGGAACAGCGGCCAGGTTAGCATGTACGAACCCGCCACGGGACGCTGGCGTCAGTGGCGCCTTCCAGGGGATCGCCCCCAGGCGTACGCGGTGTACGTGGACAACCGCGACATCGTATGGCTGACCGATTTCGGTGCAAATGCGATCGTCCGCTTTGATCCCGCGCGTGAGGCTTTCGAGGTCTTCCGGCTCCCGAGCCCGAATTCTAACGTGCGGCAGCTCCTGGGGCGGCCCGGTGAAGTCTGGGGGGCGTCCTCGGGTGTGGACAAACTCGTGGTAGTACGTACGCCGTAGAGGACTGGGTGCCCATGTTCCTGTCTTTCATGTGGCCGGCGGTGCTCTGGGCGCTGCTGCTCATCCCGCTCTTTGCGTTCATCTATAGGATCGTCCTCCGACGCCGGGTGCGGCACGCCGTGCTGTTCTCCGACGGCGCGCTTGCCGCGGCGGCCGCGGCCACGGCCAAACCGCTGCGGCGCCACCTGTCGGCGGTCCTCTTCCTGAGCGGTCTCGCCGCCATTGCCGCCGCCGCAGCACGCCCCGAGGCGCCGCTGTCTGTGCCGGCCGACCGCTCCACCATCATGCTCGCGATCGACTCCAGCGGGAGCATGCGCTCGCAGGACGTCCTGCCGAACCGGTTGACCGCGGCGCAGGAGGCCGCGAAGACTTTTCTGAAAACGGTTCCGCCCACGGTGCGGGTTGGACTGGTAAGCTTCGCCGGTTACGCCACCCTGCTCGTGCCGCCCGGAACAGAAAATCGCCAGCGCCTGTTTGAGGCCATTGATGGTTTGCAATTCATCCGCCGCACCGCGATCGGGGAGGGGCTGCTGGAAGCGGTCGCAGCCCTGCCCGGCCGCGTCCGCCCGGGACCAGACGGCACCCTCCCGCCGCTTCCACCCGGCCCCAGGTCGCCGGGGGTTGTCATCCTGCTGTCAGACGGACGCAGCAACACGGGGATCGATTCGCACGTTGCCACGGCCATCGCCCGCCAGCAGGAGGTCATCGTGTATACCGTCGGCGTTGGGCAGCCCGTCACCCCCAACGGCTCCTGGACGATTGGCGGTCCGCTCGATGAAGAGGAACTGCAGGCCATCGCCAGGGAGGCGGGAGGCCGGTACTTCCGTGCCACCTCTGCCGAGGGTCTGCGTGAGGTCTACCGGAGGCTTGCACGTCACGTGGGGTGGGAGAAGAAGCCCCAGGAGGTTACGGGCATCGTCGGAGCCCTCGGTGGACTCATCGTGATCCTGGCGATTGCGATCTCGCGCCTCCTGACCCACCCCGTCCCGCTGTAGGAAGGGCGCATCACTGCCTCGCGTTCGGGACTTCCTGACCCTCGGTACTCTGCCCTGCGGTTCTCTCAACGCCATCACCGATGTCGCGGGAGTGCGCGTGGGACACGCGTCCCGCCGCGATGGTGACCTGCGTACGGGTGTGACCGCGGTCCTCCCCCAAGGCGGCGACTTCTACCGCGATAAGGTCACCGCCGCATCCGCGGTGCTCAATGGGTACGGCAAGTCGGTCGGATTGATGCAGATCGACGAGCTCGGCACACTCGAAACGCCGATCCTGCTGACCAGCACGCTCAACGTGCCGCGTGTGGCGGATGCGCTGCTCTCCTACATGCTCGATCACGATGAAAACCTGGGTAGGCAGGGGACCGTGAACCCGGTCGTCCTGGAGTGCTTCGACGGCTATCTCAGCGACGCCCGGGCGAGGGCCATTGGCGACCCCGAGGTGCGGGAAGCCATCTTGGGCGCGCGGGACGGCGTTGTGGGTACGGGATGCGTCGGCGCGGGCGCGGGAATGCGCTGCCAGGGGTTCAAATCCGGGGTCGGCACCGCCTCGCGCGCGCTCGAGCGGTCGGGGTACCGGCTCGGCATCCTCGCGGTTCCGAACTTTGGCTTTGCCGGTGACCTCATCATTGCCGGCGTGCCGGTCGGGCGGGAATTGGCGACCGCGGGCCAGCCGACGGAACGCGGCTCGTGCATTTTTGTTGTGGCAACCGACGCGCCGCTCGCCGCG